>NZ_JBFREQ010000019.1:0-132010 GCF_052114385.1 Variovorax sp. M-6
TCCCCTCTGCGCCGCTGAGGAGCGCAGCTTCAGGCGGAAAAAGGGCCGCGCGTGTTTGAGCGAAGCGAGTTTGCGCGGACCCCGCCTGAAGCGAGCACCGCAAGGCAGCCCGAAGGGCCGGCGCAGTGGGGTCGACGGGCCCGCACCGCGTGCCGGGCGCCCTCGCCAGCGCACAACCACCCTTACCCACCCACAGCTGCCCTTTCCAAAACACAGACCCCTCCCAAAGCGCACTTTGGGGTAGCCTCTACCCTGAGCCAAGAAAGCAAGGAGACCCCGATGGCAAACACCCTTTCCCCCGCCGAAGAAGCATTGCGCGATGCCGCACGCGAATACCACCGTTCACCCGTCAAGGGCAAGATCTCGATCTCGCCGACCAAGCCGCTGCTGAACCAGCGCGACCTGTCGCTGGCCTACTCGCCGGGCGTGGCCTATCCCTGCCTCGACATCCAGGCCGACCCCTCGCTGGCGGCCGAATACACCTCGCGCGGCAACCTGGTCGGCGTGGTCACCAACGGCACCGCGGTGCTCGGACTGGGCAACATCGGCCCGCTGGCCAGCAAACCGGTCATGGAAGGCAAGGGCTGCCTGTTCAAGAAGTTCGCCGGCATCGACGTCTTCGACATCGAGCTGGCCGAGAACGACCCCGACAAGCTGGTCGAGATCATCGCGGCGCTCGAGCCCACGCTGGGCGGCATCAACCTCGAAGACATCAAGGCGCCCGAGTGCTTCTACATCGAGAAGAAGCTGCGCGAGCGCATGAACATCCCGGTGTTCCACGACGACCAGCACGGCACCGCCATCATTTCGGCGGCTGCGCTGATCAACGGGCTGGAACTGGTCGGCAAGAAGATCGAGGACGTGAAGATCGCGGTCTCGGGCGCCGGCGCCGCGGCGATCGCCTGCCTCGACGTGATGGTCGGCCTGGGCGTCAAGCCCGCCAACATCTATGCGGTCGACTCCAAGGGCCTGATCTACATCGGCCGTCCGGGCGGCTTCGACGACTCCAAGACCCGCTACGCGCAGAAGGACACGGGCGCCCGCACCCTGGCCGACGTCATGAAGGACGCCGACGTGTTCCTCGGCTGCTCGGCGCCAGGCGTGGTCTCGCAGGACATGGTCAAGAGCATGGGCAGCCAGCCGATCATCCTGGCGCTGGCCAACCCCGAGCCCGAGATCCGGCCCGAACTCGCCAAGGCCGTGCGCCCCGACTGCATCATCGCCACCGGCCGCTCGGACTACCCGAACCAGGTCAACAACGTGCTGTGCTTCCCCTACATCTTCCGCGGCGCGCTCGATTGCGGCGCCAGCAAGATCACGGAAGAAATGAAGCTGGCCTGCGTGCGCGAGATCGCCGACCTCACCAAGGCCGACATCAGCGAGGAAGTCGCCACCGCCTATGCGGGCCAGGAGCTTGCCTTCGGGCCCGACTACATCATCCCGAAGCCCTTCGACTCGCGGCTGATCCTGCGCATCGCGCCCGCGGTCGCCAAGGCGGCACAGGCCTCGGGCGTGGCCACCCGCCCGATCGAGGACCTCGACACCTACCGCCAGCACCTGACGCGCTTCGTCTACCAGACCGGCATGTTCATGCGCCCGGTGTTCACGGCCGCCAAGCTGGCCACCGCCAAGCGCGTGGCCTACGCCGAGGGCGAGGACGACCGCGTGCTGCGCGCCGCCCAGCTGGCGGTCGACGAGGGCCTGGCCAAGCCGATCCTGATTGGTCGCCCGGCCGTGATCGAAGCCCGCATCAAGAAGGCCGGACTGCACATCAGCCTCGGCAAGGAGGTCGAGTGCGTCGACCCCGAGGACGATCCGCGCTTCCGCACCTATTGGGAGGCCTATCATCAGATCATGGGCCGGCGCGGCATCACGCCCGAGGCCTCGAAGGCCATGGTGCGACGCTCCAACACCACCATCGCCTCGCTGATGCTGCACCTGGGCGACGCCGACGCCATGCTCTGCGGCCTGGTCGGCCGCTTCGACAGCCATCTGAAGATCCTCAACCAGGTGCTCGGCCTGAAGCGCGGCGCGCCGGGCTTCGCGACGCTGAACGCGCTGACGCTCGAGAAGTACACGCTCTTCATCGCCGACACCAACGTGCACGAGGACCCGAGCGCCGAGACGCTGGCCAATATCGCGATGATGGCGGCCGACGAGGTGCGGCGCTTCGGCCTGCCGCCCAAGGTGGCCTTCCTGTCGCACTCCAACTTCGGCTCGTCCGAGCGCGGCTCGGCGCGCAAGATGCGCCTGGCGCGCGACCTGTTCGCCAAGATGGCGCCCGACATCGAGTGCGATGGCGAGATGCACGGCGACGCCGCGCTGTCGGAGGACGTGCGCCTCAAGGCGCTGCCTGAGACCTCGCTCACCGGCGAGGCCAACTTGCTGATCTGCCCCAACCTCGACGCCGCCAACATCCTGTTCAACGTGCTGAAGATGACCGGCGGCAACGGCGTCACGGTGGGCCCGATCCTGATGGGTGCGCAGGGCTCGGCCCACATCCTGACGGCGTCTTCGACGGTGCGCCGCGTGGTCAACATGACTGCGCTGGCCGTGGCCGACGCCAACTCGCCGCGCTAGGCCGGCGCCGGGCCGCCCTGACCCGGCAGCGGCGATTCTCCCCCTGCCTGTTCCACGAGAGCCAGGACGCGCAGGGGGCTGCCGGAGCCTTGCTCGATCTTCAGTGGTGCCGAGACGATGAACGCCCCCACGGGCGGAAGCAGGTCGAGATTCTTCAGGCACTGCAGGCCGTAGCGGCCGGCGCCGTGCATCAACGTATGGCAGGGATAGGGCATCGGCCAGCCGTAGGACTGGCCGGCATCGGTGTTGATGGTTTCCACGCCGAAACCGTGCACCTTGCGCTCATGCACCAACCACTCGACCGCTTCCTGGGTCGGACCCGGCGTGTGGGCGCCGTCCTCGCGCATGTTGACGAACGCCACCGGGTCGCCCAGGCGCTTGGACCAATCGGTGCGGAACAACAGCCATGCACCTTCGGGAATGCGCCCGTGCGTGGATTCCCAGCGCTTCAAGTGGTCGACGCTCAACAGCCAATCGGCGTCCTCGGCCGCTTCCCGGCTGCAATCCACGACCACGGCCGGCGCCAGGAAGTGGCCGGGATCGATGGTGTCGACGGTGTTCGCCCCCAGGTCCTTGCCGGTGATCCAGTGAGCAGGCGCATCGAAGTGCGTGCCGGTGTGCTCGCCGCAGCTGAAGTTGTTCCAATACCAGGCGGGTCCGGCGGCGTCGTAGTGCGAGATGCGCTCGATCTTGAAGCCGCTGACCTGGCCGAACTGCGCCGGCAGCTGGAGTGGCGGGAAGTCCTCGCTCAGGGTCTGCGTCAGGTCGACGGTGCGGATCGTCTTGTTGCGCATCGCGTCGGCCAGCTGTTCCAGAATGCTCATGGGTTGCTCCTGTGCGTGGTGTGAAATCCATTCGCCGTCGCGTCATGCCTTGAGATGGGCCAGCGCGATCACCGAGACCGGCTTGATCGGCGCCTGCGCCGCGAAGACGCCCAGGCACCCGACCTCGGTCCCGCGGGCCTGCGCCAGCAGGTGCGCGACGGTGTGTTGGCAATAGCGCCCCTGGCAGTAGCCCATGCCGGTCCGGCAGGCGAGCTTCACGCTGTTCACGTCGCTTACATGGGGGTTGTCGCCAAGGAACTCGCGCACGGTCCCGGCCGGGACTTCCTCGCAGCGGCAGACCACCGTGTCGTCGGTGGCCAGTCGCGCCAGCGCATCGAGCCGCGGCTCGAAGAAGCRCAGCACGACGTCGGTGAAGCGCCGCGCCTTGGCGATGGCGCGAGTCGTCTGTCGCAAGGCCGCCGCCAGCGGCTCCGAGGGCGCCTCGCCGCGGCTGGCGGCGACGATGTTCAGCGCCGCCAACCGCCCTTCGAGAAAGGCGACTTCGGCACCGTTGACCCCGGCCGGTTCACCGGCGACATAGACGGGGTCCACGGTGGTGCGCATCCGCTCGTCGTGCCGGACGATCCAGCCGCCCTCCGCGGGACGCCACTGAACCGCGCAACCGGCCTGACGAGCCAGCTCGCTGGAAGCCAGCAGTCCGTAGCCGATGACCAGGGTGTCGGCCTGAAGCACCCGTTCGGTGCCGGGGCGTGCATGCCACTCGTTGTCGGCATCGCACAAGGTCACCTGCTGCACGGCGTCGTCGCCCTCCGCGCGCAGCACGAGGGTGCCGAAGCGGACGGGGACGCCATGCCGCTGGAGGTTGCGCAATGCCTTCGCGGTCTGGGCCAGCAGGCCGAAGTGGCCCGGCACGGCCGGCCAGCCGGCGAGCAGTTCATTGACGGCAGGCCTGGGCCGCGCAATGGCCACCTCGAGAACCTCGCCGCCCGCCTGCACCAGCAGATCGGCGACCAGCAGCAACAGCGGATGGGAGCCGGCGAGCACGAAGCGTTTTCCGGCTCGCAGGAACTGGCTCTTGGCCAGCGTCTGGATACCGCCCGCGGACATCACGCCGGGCAAGGTCCAGCCGGGAAACGCCACCGGCAGATCGTAGGCCCCGGTGGCGATCAACAGCGAACGGCCTTCGAGCACTTCGGTGTCGTCGGCTTGCGAGATGGCCAGCCGCACGCGGCCGTCGTCGGGCGATCGAAACACACCCCAGGCCGTGCGGCCCAGCCGCCATTCGATCGCCTTCGAACGACGCGCGCGCTCGAGCAGGGGCTCGCCGAACGCGTAGCTCTTGAATGCGCTCGAAGGCGGACTGCGAAAGGTCTGCGGGGGCTGGCGGAAGATCTGGCCGCCCACGTCGTGCTGTTCATCGACGACGACGACATGCAAGCCATGCTCGGCGGCCGTCAGCGCGGCCGACAGGCCGGCCGGGCCGGCACCGACGACGATGAGATCGAATGCGGATTCCTCAGTCATGGCGCGGCACCTCGATTCGCATGTGTTCTGCCACGCGCGTCATGCAGCTGCGCACCGCCGGTCGGCCGTCGATGGTCACCAGGCAGTCGAAGCACACGCCCATGTTGCAGACCGGGGCCCGCGGAGCCCCCGACGCCGTGCGACGGAAGGCGACGATGCCCGCCGCCAGCAAGGCCGTCGCCACCGTCTCTCCCGGGTGGCACGAGGTGGCGGCGCCGTTGATGTAGATGCAGATCGGCGCGGGCCGGGTCACGTCGGCATCGATGCGAATGCGATCAGGCAAGGGTCAGGCTCCCGAAACGTTGAGGGTCGTAGGCACGCACGTCGAAGGCCTCGGGCCGGCCGAGGATCTTGTCGGCGAGGATGCGCGCGTAGGTCGGGCCGAGCGTGAAGGCCGAGCCGCCCGTCGCGATGAACAGGCCCGCGGCCTTGGGCACTTCGCCGATCAACGGCAGCTGGTCGGCGATCAGGGCCGTCGTGCCGGTCCAGACGCGCAGCACCGGAAGATGAGCGACGGCGGGCACGACGGCGGCCGCTGCGGCCATGTTGCCGGCCAGCGAGGGCAGCAGCAGCTCGGGCCGGCGATCCAGATCGACCAGGCCGCGGGATTGCCGCAGCGCGGCCGGCCAGCCGCCGCCGATCAGGACATTGCCTTCAGGCGTCTGCTTCATCGACAGGCGCCGCCCGGCGTGCTGGACGAGGTGCTCGATCAACGGCGCCGTGCGCGCGGTGGCCGCCATGGTCAAAGCGACGGGACTGACCGGCAGCACGACGCCCGCCATCTGCGCCAGCCGTCCGGACCACGCGCCCGCGGCGATGACCACGTGCTCGGCCTGGCAGACGCCGCCGTCGTCGAAGGCCACATGCCATCCGCGTCCGTTGCGGCGCATCGCTTGCACGCCGGTTCGCGAGTGCACCTGCGCGCCCAGCCGCATCGCGGCGCGGGCGTAGGCCAGCGCGCAGCGCCGCGGATCGGCCTTGCCCTCGGCGGCGCAGAAAGCCGCCGCGATGACCGCCTCGCCCAGATAGGGCGCACGCGCCCGCACGGCGGCGCGGTCCAGCAACTCGGTCTGCAGCCCCGCGGCTTGTTCCAACGCAATCTTGCGGGCCAGCCGCTCCACCTGTTCGGCCGTTTCGGCGACCATGAAGCCCCCATGCTGCACCACGCCCAGGTCGGCGCCGAGTTCGGTTTCGAGCCAACTCCAGCTGCGCTGGGCGTCCAGGTGCAAGGGAATGGCCTCGGCCGCCTTGCGCGCGGCCGACTCGCCGTTCTCGATCATCCGGTACTCGAGCTGGAAATGCAGGCTGCCGGCATTCTGGCCCGAGGCCTGGGCATTGAGCTGGTTCTTCTCGACCAGCAGCACCTGGGTGCCCGCGGCCGCCAGCAGGTAGGCGACTGCGCAGCCCAACAGGCCGCCGCCCACCACCAGCGTGGCGATGCGGTCGGGCCGGTCCTTCACGCTGAACTCCGCGGCGATCACGTGTCGGCGAGCGCGACGGTGGCGAGGCCCAGCCCTTCGAGCGTGGCGCGCACCTGCTCGACTTCGACGGCCGTCAGTTCGAGCAGCGGTCGCCGCACATGACCCGCGGGTACGCCGCGCAGCCGCAGCGCGGTCTTGAGGATGGCCTGCGCGCTGCCGAAGTTGCCCGCGAAGTCCTTGTTGAACCAGGCCTTCATGATGACCCGGTCGCGCTCGCCCAGCGCGACCGCACCGGCCTTGTCGCCGGCCGCGACGCGGCGCCAGAAGTCGGAATGGTCCGCGCCCAGCACGCCGCCCGCACCCATCAGGCCATCGCTGATCCCGAGTGACGCCAAGTCGGCGCCAAGGGCCGAGGTCGGCATGTTGAAGTAGCGCACCTTGTGCCGCAGCGCATAGGCGCCCTGCAAGAACGTCGCGAAGTTGGGCGTCGAGTTCTTGATCGCCACCACGTGGTCGATCTCGGCCAGTTCGTCGAGCAGTTCGACGTCCATGTCGACCACGCAGCCGCGCGGCCAGTTGTAGATGCAGATCGGAATGTCGGTGGCATCGGACACGTCGGTGTAGAACTGCACCAGCTCGCGCCGGCTCGGCACGATGTAGGGCGGCGGCGTCAGCAGGATGCCGTCGAGCCCGGCGCGCTCGGCGGCGCGCGCATGGCGAATGGCCTCGGCCGCGGTGTAGGCGTTGCAGCCGCCGAGCACGGTGATCCGCTTGTCGATCGTGCGGCCGGCTTCCAGGAACAGCTGGGCCCGCTCGGCCTCGCTGAGGCTGAACCATTCGCCCGATGTGCCCGCCAGCACCACGCCATGCATGCGCTGCTGCACATGCCACTCGAGCTGGGCGCCCAGGGCGGCCCAGTCCATGTCGCCATTGCGTGCGAAGGGGGTCGTGATGGCGGGGATGTAGCCTGCCCAGTCGACGTCGTTGCGGTTCATTCGATCTTTCTCCTCAGTTCAATGCGGCATCGGCTTCGATTTCGATCAGGAAATCGGGCAGGGCCAGCGCCTGTACGCCGATGAAGGTGTTGGCCGCGGGCAAGGCGTCGCCGTAAAAGGCGGCGATCTCGGCGCAGATCGGCCCCAGCGTGTCGGGCGTGTGGTTGACCACGTAGGTGCGCAAGCGCACCACGTCGGCGGGCGTCGCGCCGGCTGCGCCCAGCACTTCCTTGAGGTTGGCGAGGGCCTGGCGCGCTTGCGCGATCACGTCACTGCCGCCGACCAGATGGCAGTCGCGGTCCCAGGCGACCTGGCCCGCCAGGTGAAGCGTGCGTCCTCCGTTCTGCAGGACCGCATGGGAGAAGCCGAACGGAACCGTCTGATACATGGACTCGGGATTGATCACTTGTCGTGTCATTGGGGGGTGCTCCGATGAGGCAATGGAAAAAAAAGGAAGTTGAGGGGTCAGAACGGCCGGCCGTGCACGACCAGTTCGAGCATGTTCTGCCAGGGATCGAGGAAGTACAGGTACTGCGACCCCGCGGTCGGCCCTTCGGAAAAGGCGATGCGTTCGAAGACGGTGCAACCGTTGTCGCGCAGCCACCGGGCCGCAGCATCCATGTCGTCCACCTCGAGGCCGAGGTGGTGCGCGCCGATGTGGTTGCCGCGCAGCGGACTGGTCGTGCTGCTCGGCGGATTCCTGTAGGCGAACAGTTCGAGCCGAATGCCTCCGGGCAGGCCGAGCAGGCACAGTTCGAGCTGTGCACCGGCGACGCCGATGTGCGCCTCCATCCAGTCCCGGCCGTCGGCCTCGCGCGGCATCTCGGCGGCGTCGAACGGCCCCAGGCCGTAGAGGATCTGCGCACCGAAGACGCGTTGATAGAAGGAGATGACCGGCTCCAGTTCCGCGACCGTCCAGGCGACATGGTCGATGCGGCGGATACCCAGTGGGTTGGCATTCATGGTGTTGACTCCGCTGACGGGTTCAGGGCCTGGCCAGTTGATGGGCATGCAGCCGCACGCCCAGCGCCACGCCAGCCGCCGTGGGCCGCGGCGTCACCAGGCTGACGCAGATCACCGTGAATGCATTGATTGCCATGGCGATCAAGCCCACCTCCCACCCCGGGAACAGCGCGCTCCACCAGAGCTGCGCGAAGGGAGCGAGCAATGCGACGAAGCCCGCGACGATGCCGGCCACGACGCCCATCGCCGACGTTCTCTTCCACAGGAAGGCCAGGAACACGCCCGGGCCCAGCATGCCGATGGCGGAGTAGGCCTTCAAAAGGATCGACACCAGGGAACCCTTCTGGTCCATCGACAGCCACACCGCCAGCGCGGCGAATGCGACCAGTGCGGCACGCGAGATGAGCAGTGCCCTGGTTTCGCTCAGCGCCGGGCAGACCGGCGTCACCACATTGCGCGTGAAGATCGTGCCGGCGGTGAGCAGCAGCACCGAGCCGGGCACCAGCGCCAGCAGGACGCCGGTGCCCGCCAACAGGCCGACCACCCAGTCGGGATACTTGGTCGACACGAACTGCAGCAGCGCGGCGTTCATGTTGTTGCCTGGGGGCAAGGTGCCCGCGACCAGGGCGGCCAGGCCCAGCAGGATGATGAAGAAGTAGGCCAGCGAGTAGATCGGCTGCCAGATCGCGTTGCGGCGAATCGCGGTCGGGCTGTGGGCCGAGTACGAGATCTGGAACAGATGGGGGAACACCCAGTTGCCAAGGGCGACGTTCAAGGCTGCGGTGATCAGCCACACGTTGGTGGTCGGTGCGCCGGGGTCCGCGCCGGGCAGCTTGCCGATGCCGGGCCGCATGGCTTCGGCCATGTCGAAGATGTCGAACATGGAGCTGGCGCCGACCTTGTGGGCGACCGTCGCGGCCAGGATCACCATCAGGACGATCATCATCACGTCCTTGACCCCGGCCGCGAACGCCGCCGAACGCAGACCGGCGGCCAGAACGAAGGCCACCATCAAGGCGCCGGCAACGATCAACGACAGCGTGGGCGACAAGGCCTGGTCGAAGGTGAGCGAGACGATCAGGCTCAGGCTGACCAGCTGGATCTGCACGTAGATGACCAGGCTGGCGATGCCGATCAAGCCGGTGACCACGCCCAGCCAGGGCGCGTCATAGCGATAGGCAAAGAAGTCCGCCTGCGTCAGCAAGCCCGCACTGCGCCCGGCGCGCCATATCTTGGGCATCAGCAGGTAGCCGATCGCGAACGACAGCGAGACCGAGCAGAACGCGAGATAGGCCGGCGCCCCCAGCGCCCAGGCGTAGCCCGCAATGCCGAAGACGGCGAAGGTGGTGTAGATCTCGCCGGCATTCATGAACCAGAACAGCAGGGTTCCCATGCTCCGGCCGCCGACGGCCCAGTCGGCGACCGTCTTGCCGCGCGACGCTGCACGGCCGAAGCCGATGGCTCCCACGACTGTCGCCAGCAGCAACAGTGCCGCAACGGTGTACTTCATGGCGCGGCCTTCGTGGACGCGGTCGCGGCGATGAAGGCCGCCTCTTCCTCTTCGAGGCCGGCGCGCCGGTCGAGATGGAACACCAGTGCAAAGATCAAGCTGGCGAACACCACGCCGGCCATTTGCCAAACCATCGGGAAGGGCATGCCGAAGGGCCGCAGGGCCACCTCGTTCACGAGCGGAATGCAGCCGACCTGCCAGATGAACGGCAGAACAAGAAGCACCAGATGCGGCCGCTTGGGGGCAGAGCCGATATCGGCCCTCCAGGTTGGAGTAGTCATGCTGACCTCGAAGAGGAGTGGGAATTGAGCTGGACACCGAGTTTTGTGCACTTTCACTGCACATGCAAAAGAATATGTTTTCAATCAAACCAAGTCAATACGTATTCTTGTAGAGGAAAACCCTCTGCCTCAGCTTCGCATCCATCACACATTGTTGTGTAGTCAAGCTACACATCAAGCAGATCACTTATGCTTTGCGCCTTGGCTTCCACACGCTTGGATCACTGTGCTTGGCAAACGATTGAATGAATTGCGGGTCGCCCGCGGCCTCTCGCTGCGGGCACTGGCGAAAGATGCCGGCGTCTCGCCCACGCTGCTGAGCCAGATCGAACGCGAGGTGACCGAGCCCAGCCTCAACACGCTGCGCGCGCTGAGCGCCGTGTTCGGCGAATCCATGGCCGCGCTCTTCCTGGATCCCGAGGCGCCATCGGTCTGGCTCAGCCGCCCCGGCGAGCGCACGCAGATCATCGGCCCCAAGGGTGCCGTCAGCTATGAGCGGCTGACCCGAGGCAACGGCCCGATGGAAGTGCTGCGCGCCGTGTTCGTGCCAGGCCAGTATTCGGTGGCCGAGACGGTCAGCCACCCATCGGTCGAGTGCATCTACGTCATCCGCGGAACGATGACTGTCGAACTGGCCGGCGTTCCGCATCAGGTGCAGGCCGGAGAAGCCATCTCCTTCGATGCGATTCACGCGCATCGCTACGTCAATCACGGCCATGTCGATGCCGAGATCATCCTGTCGGTGACGCCGCCGATCCCCTGATCGCTTCGCCCGCGCACCTGCCTGGGCCGGCCGAAAGGGTTCGCACCAAGTGCGCGCCGGCACTGTTTTTGCTTGAATCCCGTGCATCCCTCTTTCACGGAATCCTGCATGAACAAGCGCCACCTGCTCCAGACCTTCCTCGCTGTCTCGGCCCTCGGCCTCGGGCTGGGAACCACCCACGCCCAGACGACGACACCGATCAAGTTCCAGCTCGACTGGCGCTTCGAGGGGCCCGGCGCCTTCTTCACCCATCCGGCGGCCAAGGGCTACTTCAAGGCCGGCGGCCTCGACGTCACGGTCGACGCCGGCAACGGCTCGGGCGGCGCGGTCACGCGCGTGGCCTCGGGCGCCTACGACATGGGCTTCGCCGACCTGGCGGCGCTGATGGAGTTCCACGCCAACAACCCCGACAGCCCGAACAAGCCGGTCGCGGTGATGATGGTCTACAACAACACGCCGGCCTCGGTCATGGCGCTCAAGAAGAGCGGCATCGCCAAGCCCGCGGACCTCGCGGGCAAGAAGCTCGGGGCGCCGGTGTTCGACGCCGGCCGCCGCGCCTTCCCGATCTTCGCCAAGGCCAACAACATCGGCGCGGTGAACTGGACCGCGATGGACCCGACCCTGCGCGAGACCATGCTGCTGCGCGGCGACATCGACGCCATCACGGGCTTCACCTTCACCTCGCTGCTGAACCTGGAGTCGCGCGGCGCCAAGGCGGCCGACATCGTGATCCTGCCCTACCCGGACTACGGCGTGAAGCTCTACGGCAACGCGATCATCGCCTCGCCCAAGCTGATCAAGGAGAACCCGGCGGCCGTGAAGGCTTTCCTCATGGCCTTCACCAAGGGCGCCAAGGAAGTGATCGCCAGCCCCGCGGTCGCGATCGAGTCGATCAAGGCGCGCGACGGCATCGTCAACAGCGAACTGGAAACGCGCCGTCTCAAGCTCGCGATCGACACCGTGATCAACACGCCCGACGCGCGCGCCGAGGGCTTCGGCCAGATCAACGCCGGCCGGCTGTCGCTGATGGCCTCGCAGGTGTCGGACGCCTTCGCGACCAAGACCCGCGTCAACCCCGAAGCCGTGTGGAACGGTTCGATGCTGCCGCCGGCGGCCGAACTCAACGTTCTGCGCAAGTGACGGCGGGAACGCAGAACGAGCCCTTCGTCGACTTCCAGGACGTCTGGCTCGCCTACAACGAGGAACTGCTGCACGCCAACCACTTCGCGGTCGAGGCCATCGACCTGAAGGTGGCGCGCGGCGAATTCATCGCCATCGTCGGCCCCTCGGGCTGCGGCAAGTCGACCTTCATGAAGCTCACGACGGGGCTTCGGATGCCCTCGATGGGCAAGATCCGCATCGACGGCCAGCCGGTCACCGGGCCGCTGAAGATCTCGGGCATGGCCTTCCAGGCGCCATCGCTGCTGCCCTGGCGCACCACGGTCGACAACGTGCTGCTGCCGCTCGAGATCGTCGAGCCCTACCGCTCGACCTTCAAGGCCAGGCGGAAGGAATACGTCGAGCGGGCCCGCAAGCTGCTGCAGAAGGTCGGCCTGGGCGGCT
Source organism: Variovorax sp. M-6 (assembly GCF_052114385.1). Taxonomy (NCBI): domain Bacteria; kingdom Pseudomonadati; phylum Pseudomonadota; class Betaproteobacteria; order Burkholderiales; family Comamonadaceae; genus Variovorax; species Variovorax sp. M-6. The sequence goes on from NZ_JBFREQ010000019.1 coordinate 12,386, forward strand.
ACGAGGACAAGTTCCCCTGGCAGCTCTCGGGCGGCATGCAGCAGCGCGCGAGCATCTGCCGCGCGCTCATCCACGAGCCCAAGATGCTGCTGCTCGACGAGCCCTTCGGCGCCCTCGACGCCTTCACGCGCGAGGAGCTCTGGTGCATCCTGCGCGACCTCTGGACCGAGCAGCGGTTCAACGTGATCCTGGTCACGCACGATTTGCGCGAATCGGTGTTCCTGGCCGACACCGTGTACGTGATGAGCAAGAGCCCGGGCCGCTTCGTCGTCAAGCGCGAGATCGAGCTGCCGCGGCCGCGCGAGCTGGAACTCACCTACACCAAGGCGTTCACCGACATCGTGCTCGAGCTGCGCGGCCACATCGGCGCGATCCGAAGCCACGCGATCGCCGATGCCGCCAGGGCGCCGGCCGTGATCGCGCAGTAGTCCACCCATGAAAAACAACAAGCAAATCGAACGCTGGTCGCCCTGGCTGCTGCTGGTCGCGGTCATCGTGCTGTGGCAGATCATCTGCTCGGGCTTCGGCGTCTCGGAATTCATCTTTCCGAGCCCATGGCGCATCTGGACCCAGTTCTGGGAGTTCAAGGAAATCATCGCGGGCCACGCCTGGCGCACCTTCTGGGTCACGATGGCCGGCTTCGGCCTGGCGATCGTGGTGGGGGTGCTGCTGGGCTTCGTGATCGGCAGCTCGCGGCTGGCCTACGCCGCGATGTACCCGCTGATGACCGCCTTCAACGCGCTGCCCAAGGCGGCCTTCGTGCCGATCCTGGTGGTCTGGTTCGGCATCGGCGTCGGTCCGGCGATCCTCACGGCCTTCCTGATCAGCTTCTTCCCGATCATGGTCAACATCGCGACCGGCCTCGCGACGCTCGAACCCGAGCTGGAGGACGTGCTGCGCGTGCTCGGCGCCAAGCGCTGGGACGTGCTGGTGAAGATCGGCTTCCCGCGCTCGATGCCGTACTTCTTCGCCTCGCTCAAGGTGGCGATCACGCTGGCCTTCGTCGGCACCACGGTGTCGGAGATGACCGCCGCCAACGAGGGCATCGGCTACCTGCTGATCTCGGCCGGCTCGTCGATGCAGATGGGGCTGGCCTTTGCCGGGCTGATGGTGGTCGGGGCGATGGCGATGGGGATGTACGAGCTGTTCAGTGCGGTCGAGAAGCACACCACGGGCTGGGCGCACCGGGGTTCGCAGGGGGAGTGAAAGCGCCTATCCTTGCAGGTTCAGGCCGCCGCGAGGTGGGGCCAACAATTCTGGAGACGAACCATGATCAAGGTCAGCGTGATGTACCCCAACACCGCCGGCGCGCGTTTCGACCACGCGTACTACCGCGACAAGCACATGCCGCTGCTGAAAAGCAGGATGGGCGATGCCTGCAAGTCCTACACGATCGACAAGGGCATCGCGGGCGGTGCGCCCGGCGCACCCGCGCCCTACGTCGGCATGTGCCACATCTTCTGCGACTCGGTGGAATCCTTCCAGGCCGCCTTCGGGCCGCATGCGAAGGAAATCATGGGCGACATCCCGAACTACACCGATCTGCAGCCGGTGATGCAGATCAGCGAAGTGGTCGTCGGCTGAGCCGCTTCCGCGCGTTCAAGCCAGTCTGGTAGCGATCTCCGTCTTGACTTCGGTCATCAGGCGGTGCACCGGGCACTTGCCCGCCACGCGCAGCAGCTCGGCGCGCTGCGCCTCTGTCAGTTCGCCGGTGACGCGCAGCGAACTGTCGAGTCGGTAGACGCCCTGCCGCTCCTCGCTGTCGTCGCGGTCGACCGCGACCTCGATCTCCTCGATCGGCATGCCCTTGCGCCGCGCATAGAGCAGCACCGTGAGCGCCTTGCAGGCCGCGAGCGAGGCATCGTAGAGATCGTGCGGCGTCGGGCCCGCGTCCTCGCCGCCGCCGTCGGGCGAGGCATCGACCGCGATCTCGTGGGCGCGGATCTTGAGGATGTGGCGGGTCGCGCCCGTGACGCCGTCGCGCCGGACCGTGATGCTCATGGGAAGTGCTCCTGGTTGGATGTCGTTCGGCGCCGTCCTGGCGCTCGATGCGGATCATGCCCGCAGAAACCGGAGCCCGGGGCGGCCCACGTCGGCGCCTGGAAATCCTGAAATGCCCGGCGCCGGGATCTCTACACTTGCGGCATGCCATGGCACGCGCGACTCGACCTCGACTACCAGCTTGAAGCCCAGCGCAGCGTGGCGCGCTTTCGCCACGACGGGCCGCTGCGCATCCTGCAGAGCCTCTACCCCGAAGGCGATGCCGTCTGCCACAACGTATTGGTGCATCCGCCCGGCGGACTGGTCGGCGGCGACACGCTGGACATCCGCGTGCGAGCGGCGGCGGGCAGCCACGGGCTGATCACCACGCCGGGCGCTTCGCGCTTCTATCGCTCGGACGGCGAACTCGCGCTGCAGCGATCCGAGCTGGTGGTCGAGTCCGGCGCCCGGCTCGAATGGCTGCCGCTCGAGGCGATCTGCTACAGCGGCTGCCGGGCCGAGAACCGCCTGACGTTGCGCGTCGACCCGGGCGCCGAACTGATCGGCTGGGATGTCACGGCGCTGGGCCTGCCGAATGCCGGCAAGCCCTTCGAACTCGGCACGCTGCAGCAGCACATCGAGGCCCCCGGCGTGTGGCTGGAGCGCGGGCGCATCGATGCCCGCGACCAGCGCCTGCTGCAGAGCCCGCTGGGCCTGGCCGGCCACCGCTGCCTGGCCTCGATCTTCTTCGTCGCCGGCTCGCCGATCGCGCGCGCGCGATGCGAGGCCGCGCTGGAGGCCGCCCGATCGCTGATCGAGGCCCACGCGCTCGGCGAAAGCGCGGGCGCCACCAGCCCCCATCCCGGGATCATCGTGCTGCGCACCCTGGCGCCGGTGGTCGAGCCCGCCATGCACCTGCTGCGACAGGTCTGGCAGGCCTGGCGCGCCGAACTCTGGGGCCTGGCCGGCCAGCCGCCGCGGATCTGGTCGATGTAGGCGAACGGGGATGAGCCGCAGGGCCGCTCCCAAGGCGACTACCGAAGCGCGGTTGCGCGAAGGGACTCCAATGAGCGCGACCCGCACCGACATCCCCGCCCGCCTCGACCGCCTGCCCTGGTCGCGCTGGCACTGGCGCGTGGTCATCGCGCTCGGCGTGGCCTGGGTGCTGGACGGACTCGAGGTCACGCTGGTCGGCTCGATCGGCGGCGTGCTCGAACGGCCCGACACGCTGGGGCTGAGCGCCGCGCAGATCGGCGGCGCAGGCTCGCTCTACGTCGGCGGCGCGGTCATCGGCGCCCTGGCGTTCGGGCGCCTGGCAGACCGGCTCGGCCGCAAGAAGCTGTTCCTGGTCACGCTCGCGGTCTATGCGGCGGCGACGCTCGCCACGGCCTTTTCCCCCGATTTCGCCTTCTTCGCGCTGTGTCGCTTCGCCACCGGGCTCGGCATCGGCGGCGAGTATGCGGCGATCAACTCGGCCATCGACGAACTGATCCCGGCGCGGGTGCGCGGCCGCGTGAACCTCGCCATCAATGGCAGCTTCTGGATCGGCGCGGCGCTCGGGGCCGGGCTCAGCCTCTGGCTGCTCGACGCCCGGGTGCTCGGGCCGGTGTGGGGCTGGCGCGCCGGCTTCGCGCTGGGCGCCCTGCTCGCGGTGGCGATCCTGCTGGTGCGCCGTGACGTTCCCGAAAGCCCGCGCTGGCTGATCGCGCACGGCCGTGCCGACGAGGCCGAGCGCATCATGCGGCGCATCGAGGCGGAAGTCAGGGCGCAGCATGGGGCGCTGCCTGCTGCGATCGGCCATGTGAGCTTCGGCGGCCGGGCCGGTCCCGGCTGGCGCGAGGTGGCGCAGGTGCTGCTGCGGCGCTACCCGCGGCGCAGCATGGTGGCGCTGGCCCTGATGATCTCGCAGGCCTTCCTCTACAACGCGATCTTCTTCACCTACGCACTGGTCCTGACGCGCTTCCACGGCGTGCCCGAAGGCCAGGTGGCGCTCTACATCTTTCCGTTCGCGCTCGGCAACGTGCTGGGGCCGCTGCTGCTGGGCCCGCTGTTCGACCGCGTCGGCCGGCGCCGGATGATCGCGCTGACCTATGTGCTCTCGGGCATCGGCCTGGCGCTGACGGGCTGGGCCTTCATGCAGGGCTGGCTCGACGCGCGCAGCCAGGCCCTGTGCTGGTCGGCGGTGTTCTTCCTCGCCTCCGCCGCGGCCAGCTCGGCCTACCTCACGGTCAGCGAGGTGTTCCCGCTCGAGATGCGCGCGATCGCGATCTCGATCTTCTATGCGGTGGGCACCGGGGCCGGCGGCTTCGCGGCGCCATGGCTGTTCGGCGCCCTGATCGAGACCGGCAGCCGCGGCGCGGTCGCCATCGGCTACGCGATCGGCGCCGTGCTGGTCATTGCCGCGGGGCTGCTGGCGCTGTTCTTTGCGGTCGACGCGGAACGCAAGCCGCTCGAGGAGGTGGCGCCGCCGCTCACTGCGCCCCCACCGTGACCCGCGCCGTCATGTATGGATGCACCGCGCAGACATAGTCGTAGGCACCCGGCTTCGGGAAGGCCCGGCTGAAGCTCTGGCCCGGCAGCATCAGCGCCATGCCGGGCGCACCGTCCGCGAAGGCAAGGCCGTGCGGCGCACCGTCGTCGTTGGTCCAGGTCACGCTGTCGCCGACGTTGATCGCCAGCTGCGCCGGCCCGAAGGCGAAGTTCTCGATCGAGACCCTGGCGCCGCTCCCGGCCCGGTGCTGCACCGCCACCTTGCGCGGCGCGTTGCCCACCGGGATCGTGACCACCGGGCCGCCCGCGAGGTCGACCAGGCTGACGTCGTTGGACCCTTCGTTGGTCACGAGCACCTTCTTTCCGCCGGGCAGGATGTCGACCCAGTGCGGCTGCTTTCCGACCGCGATGCTGCCGGTGGGCGCCTGCGTCGCCGGGTCGAACAGCATCAGCTCGCCGGGTCCCTGGACCACCACGACGCCGGACCGGGCGCCTGCGAAGAGATGCGCCACATGGGGCGAGATGCCGGTGGGGATCTGCGCGACCGGCTTGTTCGATGCGGCGTCGAACACCTGCACCGCGCTGACGCCGGCCATCGTCACATAGAGCATCTTGCCGTCGGGGCCGAATTCGAGGTCGCGCGGCGTCTTCTCGACCGGCACGCTCGCGGCGACCTTGCGCGTCGCGAGATCGATCACCACCAGCGCGAAGGCGCCCGGTGCCTGCGAGGACACATAGGCTTTCTTGCCATCGGGTCCGACCGTGAGCGTGTGCGGCTTGGGCACCGGCACAGTCGCCGCCACCGCATGCGTCGCGACGTCGACGAAGGCCACCCGGTCCTCGCCGTTCACTGCCACCAGCAGCCAGCGGCCGTCGGGTGTGATGGCCAGGCCCTGCGGCCCCTTGCCGACTTCCACGGTGTCGCTGATGCGATCGCTCGCGGTGTCGATCACGCTGAGGCTGGACGCGCTGGCGCCGCTCACGAAGACCTGGCGGTCGTTGCGGGCGATCACGATGCCGTCGGGACCCGCGGCCACCGGCACCGTCGCGATGAGGCGTTGGGCGGTGGTGTCGATCACGCTGACCGTGTCGTCCTTGAAATTGCCCACATAGGCCTTGGCGCCGGCGGCGAAGGCGGGGTTGGCCAGCAGCAAGGCCGCCAGCGCGGAGGCGAGTATCGGGTTCAGCTTCATGGTGAGGCTCCTGAACAAGTGGGAAAGGAACAAAATCGACACCAGGCATGACGGCCCGCGCGCCCCGGCTATTCCCGAGACCGGAATAAAGGGCGACGCCGGCCCGTCAAGCAGGGGAAGGAAGCTGTTGACCGATCGCACCCGTCGATTCGAAGCTGCGGCCCTGCCGCATCTGCCTGCCGCGTACAACCTCGCGCGCTGGCTGCTGCGCGACGAACGGCAGGCCGAGGACGCAGTGCAGGACGCCTATTTGCGCGCGTTCCGCTTCTACGACGACCTGCGCGGCGAGCAGGCGCGGCCCTGGCTGCTGGGCATCGTGCGCAACGCCTGCTATGACTGCATGCGCCAGCACCGGCATCTGGCCGACCAGGTCGAATTCGACGAGCTGCGCGACAGCGGCGGCGACGCGCCCGCGGATCTCGGCGACCCCGCGCTGGTCTGGGAACAGCGTACGCGCGGCCAGCGGATCAACGCCGCGATCGAGGCGCTGGCGCCGCCGTTCCGCGAAGTCATCGTGCTGCGCGAGCTGGAGGAGATGTCGTACGAAGACATCGCACGCATCGCCGGCGTTCCGATCGGCACGGTGATGTCGCGGCTGTCGCGCGCACGGGCCTTGCTGCGCACTGCGCTGCAGTCGGAAGCGCCGCACGGACAACGGGAAGGAAGGCGTGATGCAAGCCACTGATGACGACGAACTGGGCGCGATGATCCGGCGCGAGGGCGTCCGGCATGCGCCGTCCGCGGCGCTGGCCGAGCGCATCCGCGCCGATCTGCAGGAAGCGCAGGCGCCTCGGGCTCGCCCCCCGCGCACGGGCATGTCCGGTCGCTGGCTGCAGGCCATCACGCTGTTCGGCGCCGGCGCGGCCACCGCCTGGGGCCTGGCGCTCGCGCTGCTGGTGGCGCCCGTGCAGGATTCGGCAAGCGACGCCGTCACCGACAGCCATGTCCGTTCCCTGATGGCCTCGCACCTCGCCGACGTCGCCTCGAGCGACCAGCACACCGTCAAGCCCTGGTTCGCCGGCAAGCTGGATTTTTCACCTCCGGTGATCGATCTCGCGGCCGAGGGCCTGCCGCTGGCCGGCGGCCGCCTCGACGTCGTCGACGGCCACCCGGTCGCCGCGCTGGTCTACCGGTCGGGCCCGCACGTGATCAACCTGTTCGTCTGGCCCGCAGCCGACGCGAAGCCGATCGGGCCACGGTGGCTGGCGCGGCGCGGCTACAACCTCGTGCACTGGGCCCAGGGCGGGATGCAGGCCTGGGCCGTCTCGGACCTCAACGCCACGGAACTGCGGGCCTTCGCCGCGCTCGCCAGCGAAAGGATGGTGTCGGCCGAAGCTGCGGCACGCTGATCAGATCGCGACCATCTGACGCACGCCGTCGGCTTCCATGTCCTTGCCGAGCCCGCGCGCAATCACTTCGCCGCGTTCCATCACGAGGTAGTCGTCGGCCAGGTCCTGCGCGAAGTCGTAGTACTGCTCGCACAGCACGATCGCCATGTCGCCGCGATCGGCCAGCATGCGGATCACGCGGCCGATGTCCTTGATGATGCTCGGCTGGATGCCTTCGGTGGGCTCGTCGAGGATCAGGAGCTTGGGCCTGGGGGCCAGCGCCCGCGCGATGGCGAGCTGCTGCTGCTGGCCGCCCGAGAGGTCGCCGCCGCGCCGGCCCAGCATTTGCTTCAACACCGGGAACAGCGCGTAGAGCTCGGGCGGGATCGGCGTCGCGCCCGGCTTGTAGGCCAGGCCCATGCGCAGGTTCTCCTCGACCGTGAGCCGCGCGAAGATCTCGCGGCCCTGGGGCACGAAGCCCATGCCGGCGCGGGCGCGCTCGTAGGGCGTCTTCTTCTGGATCGGCCTGCCGTCGAACTCGATGCTGCCGCTCTTGATCGGCACCAGCCCCATCAGGGACTTGAGCAGGGTGGTCTTGCCGACGCCGTTGCGGCCCAGCAGCACGGTGACCTTGCCCAGGCGGGCTTCGAAGCTGACGTCTCGCAGGATGTGGGAGCCGCCGTAGTACTGGTGGATATTCTTGACGCTGAGCATTGGGAGTCCTTGCGGCTCGAGTGGGTTTTTCGAGCGTTGCTATTTGCTTGAGGCCGGGGCCGGGTCTCGCCCCGGCGGGCGACTCACTTTCTTTTGGGTCGCCAAAAGAAAGTAAGCAAAGAAAAGGCGACCCTGCTGTGGGCGACCCGCAGCAAAGCTGCGGGCAACCTGCGGTGCTCGCTTTTCGCGGGGTCCGCGCAAACTCGCTTCGCTCAAACACGCGCGGCCCTGATCCGCAAAAAGCTCCGCTCCTCGGCACCCACAGAAGGGATTGGGCTCCCCTCGGGCCTTCGCTTCGCTCGGCCAAAACAAGCAGCCAACAGCCAACCCAAGCAACAAGGACGCGCCACGGCGCGTTGCTGTTCTATCCCCTCTGTGCGTGCCGAGGAGCGCAGCTTCAGGCGGAAAGAGGGCCGCGCGTGTTTGAGCGCAGCGAGTTTGCGCGGACCCCGCCTGAAGCGAGCACCGCAGGTTGCCCGGAGCGAAGCGGAGGGACGCGCACAGTGGGGTCGCCTTTCTTTGGCTTACTTTTCTTTGGCGAGACAAAGAAAAGTGAGTCGCCCGCCGGGGCGAGACCCGGCCCCCGCCCCCACCAAGGGAAGGCAACTCATCGCCCAAGATAAACCTCGATCACCCGCTCATCCGCCTGTACTTCATCCAGCGTCCCCTGCGCCAGCACCGACCCGTCACACAGCACCGTGACAATCTCCGAGATCGTTCGTATGAAGCTCATGTCGTGCTCGACGACCATCAGCGAATGCTTGCCCTTCAAGCTCAGGAACAGCTCGGCCGTGCGCGCGGTTTCTTCATCGGTCATGCCCGCCACCGGTTCGTCGAGCAGCAGCAGCTTCGGGTCCTGCATCAGCAGCATGCCGATCTCCAGCCACTGCTTCTGACCGTGACTCAGGTTGCCGGCCAGGCGCAGCACGCTGCCTTCCAGGTGGATCGTGTGCAGCACCTCCGCGAGCCGGTCCGCCTGCGCCGAATCCAGCTTGAACAGCATCGACGCCTTGACGCCCTTGTCGGTCTTGAGCGCCAGCTCGAGGTTCTCGAACACGGTCAGGTGCTCGAACACCGTCGGCTTCTGGAACTTGCGTCCGATGCCGAGCTGCGCAATTTCCGCTTCCTTGTGGCGCAGCAGGTCGATGGTGCTGCCGAAGAACACCGTGCCCTCGTCGGGCCGCGTCTTGCCGGTGATGATGTCCATCATCGTGGTCTTGCCGGCGCCGTTGGGGCCGATGATGCAGCGCAGCTCGCCCGGCGCGACGTCCAGCGAGAGCTTGTTGATCGCCTTGAAGCCGTCGAAGCTGACGCTGACGTCTTCGAGGTAGAGGATGCGCCCGTGCGTGGTGTCGACCTCGCCCGCGGTGGCGTGTCGTCCATAGCCTGCGGCGCGGCCGCCGGACTCGGTCTGCAACGCGTGATCGGCCGCGCCGCCGTGGCGGGCAACGCGTTCGGCGCCGGCGTCCATCAGGTCGGGCGTCATGCACGGGCCCCTTTCGCTTCGACCGCCAGCGGTGGCAGTGCCACGGGCTCCACGCCCTGCTCGACCGCCACGGCGCGCTGCGCCTCGCGGCGGCCCTCGCGCGGCGCCTTGACCCTGGACATCCATTGCCTCACCAGGCCCACGATGCCGTTCGGCAGGAACAAGGTGACCGCGATGAACAGCGCACCGAGGAAATAGAGCCAGTACTCGGGGTAGGCCACCGTGAGCCAGCTCTTCGCGCCATTGACGATGAAGGCGCCGATGATCGGCCCGATCAGCGTCGCCCGGCCGCCGACCGCGGCCCAGATCGCGATCTCGATCGAGTTGGCGGCGCTCATCTCGCCCGGGTTGATGATGCCGACCTGCGGCACGTAGAGCGCACCCGCCACGCCGCACATGATGGCCGAGATGACCCAGATCGTGAGCTTGTAGCCCAGCGGGTTGTAGCCCGAGAACATGACGCGGGTCTCGGCATCGCGGATGGCCTGCAGCACGCGGCCGAACTTGCTGCCGATCAGCCACTTCGAGAACAGGAAGAAGCCGAGCAGCGTGAGGCCGGTGAGCACGAACAGCGTCATGCGCATCTCCTGCGTCTGGATCGGGATGCCCAGGATGCGCTTGAAGTCGGTGAAGCCGTTGTTGCCGCCGAAGCCGGTCTCGTTGCGGAAGAACAGCAGCATCGCGGCGAAGGTCATGGCCTGCGTGATGATCGAGAAGTACACGCCCTTGATGCGCGAGCGGAAGGCGAAGAAGCCGAACACGAAGGCGATCAGGCCGGGCACCGCGACGATCAGGACCAGCGTGGCGACGAAGCTGTCGCTGAAGCTCCAGTGCCAGGGCAGCGTCTTCCAGTCGAGGAAGACCATGAAGTCCGGCAGGTCGCTCTTGTAGTTGCCGTCGCGGCCGATCTGGCGCATGAGGTACATGCCCATCATGTAGCCGCCGAGCGCGAAGAACAGGCCATGGCCCAGCGACAGGATGCCGGTGTAGCCCCAGATCAGGTCCATCGCCAGCGCACAGATGGCGTAGCACATGATCTTGCCGATCAGCGCCACCGCGTAGTCGCTCATGTGCAGCGCGCTGCCCGCGGGCACCATGATGTTGAGCACCGGAGCCAGTGCGCAGACCACGATCAGCGCGGCGAAGAAGACGGTCCAGCCCTTGCCGGTGAGCAGCGGGCCTTTGGAAGGAAGTACTGCGTTCATGCCTCTGCGCTCCGGCCTTTCATTGCAAAGATGCCTTGCGGACGCTTCTGGATGAAGATGATGATGAAGACCAGCACCGCGATCTTCGCGAGCACCGCGCCGGCCCAGCCTTCGATGAACTTGTTCAGGATGCCCAGGCCCATCGCCGCGTAGACCGTACCCGCGAGCTGGCCGACGCCGCCCATCACGACCACCATGAAGGAGTCGACGATGTAGCTCTGGCCGAGGTCGGGCCCGACATTGCCGATCTGCGACAGCGCGCAGCCCGCGAGCCCCGCGATGCCCGAGCCGAGCGCGAAGGCGTAGGTGTCGATGCGCGCGGTGTTGACCCCCATGCAGGAGGCAATGGGCCGGTTCTGGGTCACGCCGCGCACGAACAGCCCGAGCCGCGTGCGGCCGATCAGCCAGCCCATCGCGAGCAGCACCAGGCCCGCGAAGACGATGATGCAGATGCGGTTCCAGGGCAAGGTGACGTTGCTCAGCAGGGTCAGGCCGCCGCTCATCCACGACGGGTTCTCGACGCCGACGTTCTGGGCGCCGAAGATCGAACGCACCAGCTGCTGCAGCATCAGCGAGATGCCCCAGGTGGCCAGCAGCGTCTCGAGCGGCCGGCCGTAGAGGAAGCGGATCACGCCGCGCTCGAGCACCGCGCCGACCAGCGCCGAGGCCAGGAAGGCGACGGGAATCGCCGCCACCAGGTACCAGCCGAAAGCGGACTCGGGGAAATAGCGCTGGAAGAGGCCCTGCATCACGTAGGTGGCGTAGGCGCCGATCATCATCAGCTCGCCATGCGCCATGTTGATCACGCCCATCAGGCCATAGGTGATCGCCAGGCCGAGCGCGGCCAGCAGCAGCACCGAACCCAGGCTGATGCCGCTGAAGATCGCGTTGATGCGGTCGCCCCAGACCAGCGAACCGTCGATGCTGCGGATCGAGGCCGCGATCGCGGCCTTGACGTCGGCCTCGGTCTCGTCGGCGAGCCGCTGGTTCAGCAGCAGCTTGGTGTCGGGGCTGCGGCTGGCGCCGAGGTCGCTGGCGGCGGCCAGGCGCTTGCCCTTGTCGGCGCTCGTGAGCATGCTGGCGGCACGCACCAGTTCGAGCTGCGCCTTGATCTTCGGGTTGCCTTCGGTGGCCAGCGCCTTCTCGACCATCGGCAGGCGCGACTCGTCGGGCTCCTTGAACAGCGCCCGCGCGGCCTCGGCGCGCACCGCGTCGTCCTTGCTCGTGAGCTTGAGCGCGGCCTGCGCGGCATCCAGCGCGCCGCGCATCAGGTTGTTGTTGACCACTTCCTCGGCGTCGTCGGGCAGCTTCTGCTCGGCGCCGCTGACGGGGTCGTAGGCCTTGTCGTCCTTGAGGACGAAGACCTTGTCGGCCGTGTACTTGACCGCGTCGTCCGACATCGCCTGAATGAAGGCCGCGGTCTTTTCGTCGGCCGTGACGACGGCCTGGTTGAGCGCCGCGATGCGGGCCTCCGACTCGCCCGATGCGATGGCCTTCGCCTCGTCGGCGGTCAACGCGTAGCCGGGAGCAGCCGCCAGCAGCGCGAACGCCGCCGCGCAGGAAATGATGAAGCGCATAGGTGTGAAACGGCGTTCTCTCTGTTCCAGAAACACCGCGGAACCGGCTTCGCCGGTCCGCTGGTGTTGCCCCCTTGAGGGGGAGCTCGCTACACGAAGTGAGCGAGATTCGGGGGTGGGCCAGCTACATCGACTTGCCGGCCGGGTAGTCGGGCTTCTTGTCGTTGCCTTCGATGAACGGGCTCCACGGCTTGGCGCGCACCGGACCCGGCGTCTTCCAGACCACGTTGAACTGCCCGTCGGCCTTGATCTCGCCGATGAACACGCTCTTGTGCAGGTGGTGGTTCTTCTCGTCCATCTTCGAGACGATGCCCGAGGGCGCGTTGAAGGTCTGGCCGGCCATCGCCGCGATCACCTTGTCGGTGTCGGTGCTCTTGGCCTTCTCGACCGCCTGCTTCCACATGTGGATGCCGATCCAGGTGGCTTCCATCGGGTCGTTGGTCAGCGGCTTGTCCTTGTGGCCCGGGATGTTCTTGGCCTTGGCGTAGTCGCTCCACTGCTTGATGAAGGCCGTGTTGGTCGGGTTCTTCAGGCTCATGAAGTAGTTCCAGGCGGCCAGGTGGCCGACCAGCGGCTTGGTGTCGACGCCGCGCAGTTCCTCCTCTCCCACAGAGAAGGCCACCACGGGCACGTCCTTGGCCTTCAGGCCGGCGTTGCCGAGTTCCTTGTAGAAGGGCACGTTGGAATCGCCGTTGATGGTCGAGACCACCGCGGTCTTGCCGCCGGCCGAGAACTTCTTGATGTCGGCGACGATGGTCTGGTAGTCGCTGTGGCCGAAGGGGGTGTACTTCTCGTCGATGTCGCTTTCCTTCACGCCCTTGCTCTTCAGGTAGGCGCGCAGGATCTTGTTGGTGGTGCGCGGATAGACGTAGTCGGTGCCCAGCAGCACCCAGCGCTTGGCGCCGCCGCCTTCCTTGCTCATCAGGTAGTCGACCGCGGGAATCGCCTGCTGGTTGGGCGCCGCGCCGGTGTAGAAGACGTTCTTGCTGAGCTCTTCGCCTTCGTACTGCACGGGGTAGAACAGCAGGCCGTTCATTTCCTCGACCACCGGCAGCACCGACTTGCGCGATACCGAGGTCCAGCAGCCGAAGATCACCGACACCTTGTCCTGGCCCAGCAGCTGCTTGGTCTTCTCGGCGAACAGCGGCCAGTTGGAAGCCGGGTCGACCACCACGGGCTCGAGCTTCTTGCCGAGCACGCCGCCCTTGGCGTTGATGTCGTCGATGGCCATCAGCACCGTGTCCTTCAACACGGTCTCCGAGATCGCCATGGTGCCGGACAGTGAATGCAGCACGCCGACCTTGATGGTGTCCTGCGCGAACGCAGGCGCAGCGCCGAGGCTCGCGAGAGCGACGGCAGCGCTGAGCGCCTTGAGGGTGAAACGACGTTGCATGGTGACTACCTTCTCCTGGAGTGGTTGGACGATGGAGAGGAGTCTGCGGATCGGGCGGCGCCGCGGAAATACGCCGGGTGGCGTATGGGGTGTTGCTCGCCCCCAAGTCGCCCCGCGGCCCGCCTTTTTTAGCCGCGCGCAGGTCGACGCTAGGACCGCGGCGCGGTCTCCCGGAACTGGCGCGCCGCGAAGGCCCACACCAGCTTCGACGCGTCCGGCCCGGCCGCGTCGCTGAAGTGCATGCTGGCCGCGCCGCCGCTCCAGGCATGCCCCAGGCCCGCGATCTCGCACAGCGTGACCGCCGTGCGGCCGCCTCGCGTGTAGTCGGTGATGCGCATCGGATGGCGCTTGCCTCGCTGCTGCAGGCGGGCGGCGCCGGGCTTCGCTCCGGTGGCGACCGCCCAGACCGTCGCGGTGCTGACGGCGTTGCTCGCCGACACCACGCTGTCGGCGTCGCCGTGCAGCACGAGCAGCGGCGGCAGCGTGGTGAAGACCGCCGCGGCACCCATCGCCTTGCCGACCGCGGTCGCCGGCATCGGCGGCACGTGCTGGCCGCGCATGGCGCCGAGCGCCGTGGCAGGCGATTTGGCGGCCCCGGGCGCCACGCCCGAGTGCATCGCGATCGCCTTGAAGCGCGCCGGGTAGCGCGTGGCCAGCAAGGCCGCCATGCTGGCGCCGGCGGAAAGCCCGGCGATTGCCACGCGTTCGCGGTCGGCCGGATAGAGCAGCAGCACCTGGTCGATTGCGGCCATCAGCGTGGCGGCCTCGGCATCGGCCTTGCCCGAGCGGCGCTCATACCAGTTCCAGCAGCCCTGGGCGTTGGCCAGCCGGTCCTGCTCGGGGTAGAGCACCAGGAAGCGCTCGCGGTCGGCGATGCGGTTCATGCGCGTGCTGACCGCGAAATCGCGCCCGGTCTGGCCGCAGCCGTGCAGCATGACCATGAGCGGCAGTTTCTCACCGGGCTGGAGCTCGAGCGCCGGCGGACGGTAGAGGTGATAGCGCCGCGCCCCGGCAGGCCCCAGCGCCGCGCCCGCGATCCAGTCTCCGCGTCCCGGCGGCGGCTTGAGCTGGCTGGCCGCCGCGCTGCGGACCCGGCGGGCAATCCGATTGCCGCTGCCCAGCGTGGCCTTGGTGGCCTTGGTGAGCGCTTTCAGGTTGCGCGCGTAGGCACGTGTCAGCGGAGAGAGCGAACGGCGGGACATGGGAGCGGGACGGGGTGGGCGTGCATATCGTCGGGAACACGGTAGCAGCTTCGCCCCCGGCCAGCTATCGGACGATCGGCCAACCCGCGGAAGGCCTTGCCGGCACCGGAACGCGCCGGGTCAGTATCTTTCCGGCACGTACATGCTGGCGGGCACCGGGTGCCGCAGATAGTCCTCGTTGCGCACCCGCGCCGGCAGCGCCACCGCCGGATGCGGCACCTCGTGGTAGGGCAACTGGCCCAGCAGGTGGCTGATGCAGTTCAGGCGAGCCTTCTTCTTGTCGACCGCCTGCACCACCCACCAGGGCGCCTCGGGGATGTGGGTGCGGTCCAGCATCGTCTCCTTGGCCTTGGTGTATTCCTCCCAGCGGCGGCGGGATTCGAGGTCCATGGGGCTCAGCTTCCATTGCTTCAGCGGGTCGTGGATGCGGCCCAGGAAGCGCATGTGCTGCTCCTCGTCGGTGATCGAGAACCAGTACTTGATCAGCTTGATGCCGGAGCGCACCAGCATCCGCTCGAAGTCGGGCACGGTGCGGAAGAACTCCTCGTACTCCTCGTCGGAGCAGAAGCCCATCACGCGTTCGACGCCGGCGCGGTTGTACCAGCTGCGATCGAACAGCACCATCTCGCCGGCCGCCGGAAGATGCGCCACGTAGCGCTGGAAGTACCACTGCGTGCGCTCGCGGTCGTTCGGCGCCGGCAGCGCCGCCACCCGCACCACGCGCGGATTGAGCCGCTGCGTGATGCGCTTGATCACGCCGCCCTTGCCCGCGGCATCGCGGCCTTCGAACAGGATCACGACCTTCTGCCGGCTGTGCTGCACCCAGTCCTGCAGTTTCACGAGTTCGCCCTGGAGCCGGAACAGCTCCTTGAAGTAGGCCTGGCGTGCGGCCTTGTCGCCGACGGTGCCCGACGCCAGTTCGTCGAGGTTGCGGTCCTCGAGCTCGAGTTCGATCTCTTCGTCGTAGGCGTCGATCAGGTCGCGCGCGATGCGCGCCATCAGGTCGTCGTGGTCGCTCAAGGTGCTCGGCAGCGTCATGGTTCTACTCGGATGGCGGGGGATGACGCCATGCTGAGCCCCCCGGGTGACGGTCATGTGACAGAAGGTACGCCGACGCGCCGTCGTCACACGGCGGACACATGGCTGCCACATGATCCCGCGACACGCCACCATGCCCCTCGCACGATGAACTCGATCGCTGGCGCCTACGGCAGCGACGAAGCCGGGCTGATCTGCGGCTATCTGTTCGATGCCGCCGCCCCGGAGCCGACCCGCGCGGTCGATTCCGCGCAGGCGGCCGGCTGGCTGGCGGCCGGCGCCCCGCCCGGCGCCTTCCTGTGGCTGCATTTCAACCTGAGCCATGCCCAGGCCGAGCGCTGGCTGCTGCGCCACGCGGGCCTCTCCGACCTCTTCTTCGAGACGCTGAAGGACGGGCTGCACTCGACCCGGATCGAGCGCGCCGACGATTCGCTGATCGCGGTCATCAACGACGTGCACTTCGAATTCAGCTTCGAGCCCTCGGACATCTCGACCCTGTGGATCAGCGTCGGCCCACGGCTGGTGGTGACCGCGCGCACCCAGCCGCTGCGCTCGGTCGATGCGCTGCGCACCGCGGTCAAGGCCGGCGACGCGCCGCGCTCCAGCACCGAGCTGCTCGAACACCTGCTGCGCGTGCAGGCCGACGTGCTGGTGCGCATCGTGCGCGGCGTGACCGGGCGCATCGACGACATCGAGGACGCGCTGCTGGCCGGCCGGCTCGACCACAAGCGGGCCCGGCTCGGCGTGCTGCGCCGGGTGCTGGTAAGGCTGCAGCGCCTCTTGGCGCCCGAACCGGCGGCACTGTTCCGGCTGCTGCAGAGCCCGCCCGCCTGGATGGCCGAGCCCGACGTCCAGGAGCTGCGCGGCTCGACCGAGGAGTTCTCGGTGGTGCTGCGCGACATGGGCGCGCTGCAGGAGCGCATCAAGCTGCTGCAGGAGGAGATCGCCGCCGACGTCAACGAGGACAACAACCGCAGCCTGTTCGTGCTGACCGTGGTGACCGTGCTGGCGCTGCCGATCAACATCCTGGCCGGCCTGTTCGGGATGAACGTGGGCGGCATTCCGCTGGCCGATCACCCGCACGGCTTCTGGATCGTGGTGGCCATCGTGGTGAGCTTCACCGCGGTGGCCGCCTGGGTCGCGTTCCGCAACAAGCGCTGAATCGCGGTCCGCCGCAGGCCATCTCGAGAACGAATAAGATCGTGCGGTGTCCTCCATCCTCAACGCCGACCTGCATTGCCACTCCGTGGTATCGGATGGCACGCTGACGCCGGAGGCGCTCGCGGCCCGCGCCGCCGCCAACGGCGTCGAGCTGTGGGCCCTGACCGACCACGACGAGATCGGCGGCCAGCACCGGGCCGCCGCCGCCGCCCGCGAGCACGGCATGAAGTACCTCACGGGCACCGAAATCTCGGTCACCTTCGCCGGCGAGACCGTGCACATCGTGGGGCTGGGCTTCGACCCCCACGACGCCGCGATGAGCGAAGGCCTCCACGACACCCGGGGCGGCCGCGGCAAGCGCGCCCAGGAGATGTCCGAGGGCCTGGCCAAGGTCGGCATCCACGGCGCCTATGAAGGCGCGCTCAGGTTCGTCGGCAATCCCGAGCTGATCTCGCGCACGCACTTCGCGCGCTTCCTGGTCGAGGCCGGCCATTGCCGCGACACCCCCGAGGTGTTCCGCAAGTTCCTGACCGAAGGCAAGCCCGGCTACGTGCCGCACCGCTGGGCCAGCCTGAAGGACGCGGTGCACTGGATCACCGCCGCCAAGGGTCTGGCCGTGATCGCCCACCCCGGCCGCTACAAGTTCACGGCCAACGAGGAGTACGCGCTCTTCGTCGAGTTCAAGGCCCACGGGGGCCGGGCGATCGAGGTCGTGACCGGCAGCCACACGCCGGCCGAGTACGTCGAGTACGCCGACAAGGCGCTCGAATTCGACTTCGCCGCCTCGCGCGGCAGTGATTTCCACAGCCCCGACGAAAGCCACTGCGACCTCGGCAAGCTGCCTCCGCTGCCCGGCAAGCTGACGCCGGTGTGGGAACTGCTCGAGCACCGCATCCAGTGATGGGGCCGGCGAGCGACGCGGCCGCGAGAACCAGCACCCGCGACCTCGCGTCGGAGCGCATCCTGGCCGGCATCGGCCTGGTGCTGCTCGCGGTGGCCTGCTTCGCCACGCTGGACACCGCCACCAAGCTGTCGACCGCCGCGGTTCCGATCCTGATGGGCGTCTGGGTCCGCTATGCCTTCCAGGCGGTGGCGACCACGCTGGTGCTGCTGCCCCGGCACGGCCCGGCCTTGCTGCGCACCCGCCATCCGCGCTACCAGCTGCTGCGCGGCGCGCTGCTGCTGACCTCCAGCACGCTGGCCTTCTTCAGCCTGCGCTACATGCCGCTGGCGGAGTTCACCTCGATCGTGCTGATCGCGCCGCTGGTGATCACGCTGCTGGCGGCCACCACGCTCAAGGAGCATGTGTCGCCGCTGCGCTGGACGCTGGTGGCAGGCGGCTTCACGGGCACGCTGGTGATCCTGCGCCCGGGCGGCGACGCCTTCAGCTGGGCCATGTTGCTGCCGATCGGTCTGGTGCTGACCAACGCCTGGTTCCAGGTGCTGACCAGCAAGCTCGCGCGGACCGAGAACCCGCTCACGATGCACTTCTACACCGGCTGGGTCGGTACGCTGCTGGCGTCGTTGGCGCTGCCCTTCGTCTGGACCGCGCTGCCTTCCTGGCACTGGTGGGCGCTGCTGTGCCTGATGGGATTCATGGGCACGGTGGGCCACTTCATCCTGATCCTGGCCTACCAGCGCGCGCCGGCCTCCACGCTGACGCCTTATCTCTATGCGCAGATCGCTTTCGCGATGCTGGGCGGGTGGATCATGTTCTCCCAGGTGCCGGACCGGATTTCGCTGATCGGCATGGGGTTGATCGCGGTCTGCGGCGCGGCCGGCGCCTGGCTCACCGTGCGGGAGCGCCGGGTTCCGATCGAGCCCGCCGAATCATGATTTGCAGTCTCGGGGCAGAATCGGCCCCATGGCCCAGTTCTTCGAAGTCCACCCCGACAACCCCCAGCAACGCCTGCTGAAGCAGGCCGTGGCCCTGCTCGCGCGCGGCGAGATCGTCGCCCTGCCGACCGATTCCAGCTACGCGCTGGCCTGCCATCTCGACGACAAGGACGCGGTCGACCAGCTGCGCCGGATCCGCCAGGTCGACGACAAGCACCACCTGACGCTGCTTTGCCGCGACCTGAGCGAACTCTCGAACTATGCGCGGGTCGACAACAAGCAGTACCGGCTGCTGAAGGCAGCCACGCCCGGCCCCTACACCTTCCTGCTCGAAGCCACCAAGGAAGTGCCTCGGCGGGTCAGCCATCCGCAGCGCAAGACCATCGGCCTGCGCGTGCCCGATCACCGGGTGCTGCTGGAACTGCTGACGCTGCACGGCGAGCCGCTCCTGGCCACCACCCTGATCCCGCCCGGCGAGACCGAGGCCCTGAACGACGCAACCCTGATCCGCGAGCGCTTCGAGAAGCAGATCGGCGCCGTGATCGACGCCGGCGCCTGCCCCTCGGAGCCGACCACCGTGGTCGACCTGACGCCCATGGGTGCCGGCGGCGAGCCGCTGCTGGTGCGGCAGGGACGCGGCCCGCTGGCCGTGCTGGGTCTCTGAGGCGAGCGCGGGCGGTCTGAGACAATCCCGGCGGTGGATATTTCAAATCTCATACAAACCGTCCTGATCTACGCCCTGCCGGTGATCTTCGCGATCACCATCCATGAAGCCGCGCATGGCTACGTGGCACGGTACTTCGGCGACAACACGGCCTACGTGATGGGCCGCGTGACGCTCAACCCGATCAAGCACATCGACCCCATCGGCACCATCCTGATGCCGCTGCTGCTGTACTTCGCCACCTCGGGGGCCTTCCTGTTCGGCTATGCCAAGCCCGTGCCGGTCAATTTCGGCCGCCTGCGCCACCCCAAGCGCGACATGATCTGGGTCGCCCTGGCGGGCCCGGCCTCGAATTTCGTCCAGGCCATCCTGTGGGCGCTGTTCGTCGTTGGCCTGATCGCCGCCGGCATCAATGAAACCTTTTTCATCAAGATGGCCCAGGGCGGCGTGCTGGTCAACCTGGTGATGTGGGCCTTCAACCTGTTCCCGCTGCCTCCGCTCGACGGCGGCCGGGTGCTCGCCGGCCTGCTGCCGCGCGGCGCGGCCCAGGAGTTCCTGGCCCGCATCGAGCCCTACGGCTTCTTCATCGTGATGGGCCTGGTCATCGCCGGCGTCGTCAGCACCTGGTGGCTGAGCCCGCTGATGGCCTTCGGCTACCAGGCCATCTCCCTGCTGCTGAGTCCGCTCACCGCCCTCATTCGCTGAACTTCCCATGGCCCTTCTTCCCGACACGCCCGTCCGCTACCTGACCGGCATCACCCCCAGCGGGACGCCGCACCTCGGCAACTACGTCGGCTCGGTGCGCCATTCGGTGCGCTTCAGCCGCCGCGACGATGTCCAGAGCTTCTATTTCCTGGCCGACTACCACGCGCTGATCAAGACCGGCGATCCGGCGCGCATCCAGCGCTCGACGCTCGAGATCGCCGCCAGCTGGCTGGCCTGCGGCCTGGACCCGGAGCGGGTCACCTTCTACCGCCAGTCGGACATCCCCGAGATCCCGGAGCTGACCTGGTTCCTGACCTGTGTCACCGGCAAGGGCCTGCTCAACCGGGCCCATGCCTACAAGGCGCAGGTCGACAAGAACACGGCCAAGGGCGAGGATCCGGACGCCGACGTCAGCGCCGGCCTCTTCATGTACCCGGTACTGATGGGCGCCGACATCCTGATGTTCAACGCCCACAAGGTGCCGGTGGGCCGCGACCAGGTGCAGCACATCGAGATGGCGCGCGACATGGCGCAGCACTTCAACCATCTCTACGGCGAGCACTTCACGTTGCCCGAGGCCGAGATCGACGACACGGTCGCGACGCTGCCGGGCCTCGACGGCCGCAAGATGAGCAAGAGCTACGACAACACGATCCCGCTCTTCACGCCGCGCGCCCAGCTGCAGAAGCTGATCAACGGCATCGTGACCGATTCGCGCGCGCCGGGCGAGCCCAAGGACACCGAGGGTTCGGCGCTGTTCCAGATCTACCAGGCCTTCGCCGACGACCAGGAGACCGAGACCCTGCGCCAGGCCTTCGCCGACGGCATCGGCTGGGGCGACGCCAAGCAGGTGCTGTTCGAGCGCATCGACCGCGAAGTGGCGCCGATGCGGGAGCACTACGACGCCCTCCTGAACGACCCGGCCCGGATCGAGTCGATCCTGCGCGCCGGCGCCGACAAGGCGCGCGCCTTGTCGCGGCCCTTCGTGGCCGACCTGCGCCACGCGGTCGGCCTGCGCAACCTCGCCAGCCAGGACAAGGCGGCGACGCGCAAGATGGCCAAGGTGGCGCGGCCCAGCTTCAAGCAGTACCGCGAGCGCGACGGACAGTTCTATTTCAAGTTGCTCGACGCCAACGGGGTGCAACTGGTACAAAGCCGGGGGTTCGCTTCGCCGCAGGAGGCCGGCCGGGCCATCGGCACGCTGCGCCAGCAGCGGGCAGCGGCCCTGGCGCTGCTCGCAGCGCAGCTCGAGCCGATGGACGATGAGGGTATGCGTGCGGCTTCTGCCGCACTGGAGGCGCTTGCTGCAGCCGATGCGGCGAGCGAAGGCTAAGGGTCAATCACCCGCAGCGAAGGGCAGCGCCCGACCTGCGGACACAGCGAGTAAATCATGAGTATCTATGTCATCGACGACCACCCCCTGATGCGCGACGCCATCGTGATGGTGCTGAGGCGCCTGCGACCGGCCGAGAACATCGTCGAGCTCGAGCGGCTCGACAAGCTGACCGCGGCGGTCAAGCAGCACGGGGCGCCGGGCCTCTTCTGCCTCGACCTCAAGCTGCCGGACACCACGGGCGTCTCGGGCGTCGTGGCCGTCAAGCTGGCCTATCCGGACGTGCCGATCGCGGTCTACTCGGCCTCGCCGTCGGCCGACATGGAAGAGGCCTGCATCGAAGCCGGCGCCGACACCTACATCGAGAAGTCGGCCAGCTCGGCCGAGCTGACCGCCGCGCTGCGGGGCCTGCTGATGGCCGACACAGATGCCGAGGAGCCGGTGGCCGCAGCCAACAGCAAGCTGTCGAAGCGCCAGACCCAGCTGATCGCCATGCTCGACCAGGGCATGAGCAACCGCGACATCGCGACCGAGCTCGACATCAGCGAGCACACCGTGAAGGTGCACCTCTGGCGGCTGTTCCGTCGGCTGGGCGTGAAGAGCCGCACGCAGGCGCTCCATCACGCCCGCACCAACGGATTGCTGTCCGGCTGACCCCCAGGTTGGCTCACTTCGTGTAGCCGCCCACCCCCTCTCCGGGGGGCAACACCAGCGGCCCGGCAAAGCCGGTTCCGCGGTGTTTCACCGACGGGCCTGGCTGCGCCGGCCAGTAAATGTAGATACGAGCGCCGTCGTCGGTCTTCGGCTGCGCGTAGCGCGCCCATTTGTGGGCAGTCGCGGAACTGGCTTTGCCAGGCCGCTGACTGCGCCCCCGGCAGGGGGTGGGCGCCCGGACACGAAGTGCCGGGCAACCTGGGGGCGAGCGACTTACCCCACGGCGCCCGAGATGCGTGTCTGGGCTTGTGTTTCGTCCGCGTCGTGCAAGGCGACGCGGAACACGCTGCCCCGGCCCAGGCGCGAGCGCACGCTGACCGGATGGCCGAGCGCATGCGACAGCCGCGCCACGATCGCCAGTCCGAGGCCGAAGCCGTCCGAGGTGCCGGCATGGTCGGCCACCTTGTAGAACTCCAGGAAGACGTCGCGCAGGTGTTCGCGCGCGATGCCGATTCCGGTATCCCACACTTCGACCCGCAGGCCGTCGCGGGTCTGCCGCGAGGCCAGCAGGATGCCGCCCTCGGCCGTGTACTTGATCGCGTTGGCCAGCAGGTTGCCGATCATGCGACGCACCCGGATCGGGTCGGTCAGCACGGTGCCGGGCGTCACATGCATCCGGAAGGTCAGACCCTTGGCCTCGGCCACTGGCCGGTATTGCAGTTCGAGGTCGTGCAGCAACTGGGACACTTCGACCCGTTCGATGTGCAGCCGCACCTGCCCCGAATCGATACGCGCCAGATCGAACAGCGAATCGAACAGGGCATTCACCGCGTGCGTGGCCCGCACGATCTTGGGTGCGATCTCGGCCACCAGCTCGGGCTCGTTGCGCAGCCAGTCGGCATAGAGCGAAAGCGCCAGCACGGGCTGGCGCATGTCGTGCGCCGCGCTGGCCAGGAAGCGGTTCTTCATCGCCACGGCCGACACCGCCGCCTGCCGCTGCTGGGTGAGCGAATTGATCAGGATGTGGTTGTGGAACAGCAGCTCGAAGCTGTTGCGCGCGGTCTCGTGGATGCGCCGGCCGGCCCGCAGGAGCAGCCACCAGTGCAGGCCCGGCAGCAGCAGGAAGCCGTAGTGAAAATGCGGCCGCTCGAACTTGAGTTCGATCATGCGCCAGGCGATCGCCGCCAGCATCGTGAAGAACAGGGTGTTGACGTAGCGCCTGAGCAGCGGCGGATGCAGCGCGAGCCCGTTCAGAGGGAAGGTGGCCACGCCGGCGACGATCAGCCAGCTCATGAACTGGTTCACGAGCGGCGTGCGCTCGAAGAAGATCAGGATCGACAGGCCCCAGGCGAAGCCGCTGGCACTCCAGAGATAGCGGTAGCGCTCGACGAAGTACTGCTGCGCGGCCGAGTCGCGGTCGGCGTAGTGCCTGGCATAGAGCTGCTCGCCCCAGATTCGGCAGCCGGTGGCCACGATGCCGATCGCGAGCCAGGCCATCAGCTGCCAGGGCGGCACGTGGCCCCAGCTCAGGCCCACCATGGCCGGCATCAGCGCCGCCGCCAGCAGGTAGGAACCACGGGAGGCCCGCATCAGGCTGCGGATCAACTCACCGCGCACCCACGGCTCAGCCTCGTCGGCAGACGCAGGCGCCGGTGTGAGGCTTGCAAAGGACGAGTTGCCCAGCCCTGCGAACGACGAATTACCCATCATGGCTTTCACGCCCCTGTCATCCAGGCCACAAAAAAAAAGCCCCTCGCGAGGGGCCCCTGCATGCGGCACTGCAATCCGCAATTGAAAAAACTCGGCGGCCGGATGCCGCCCTATGCCACGCGCCCCTGGGCGCCAGGCGCTAGCGCATGATCTTAATTGGCCGCCAGGGCGTCCCCCGTCCCATCATTCCCTGATTCGTCGCGTGCGCACAACGCCCATCGGGGTTCCGGCGCCTGTTTCGACCGCGGCCTCGCCCAGGATCCACGACCGGAACGCGGCCACCTTGGCCCGGACCTGGGTGCCGTCGGGAACGAGCAAGTAGTAGGCCAGGTCTTCGAGCAGGGCGTCGTCCGCGAGCCTCAGAAGGCGCCCTTCGGCGAGATCGGGCGCCACCATCGCGGCCGGCAGCAGGCCGGCACCCTGCCCCGCCAGCACGGCCCGCAGCAGCAGGCCGGCGTCGTCGTAGGCGGGACCACGGGCCGGGCCGATCTCGTCGATGCCCTGCGCCTGGAACCACCGATGCCAGCCGCTGCGCTCGGCATCGTGCACCTGCGGCCAGCGCAGCAGCGCCGCCGCGGAGGCCGGCCGTCCCAGCCGGGCGGTCAGCGCCGGCGCCGCGACCGGGACCACCTCCACGGCGACCAGTTTCTCGCTGTGCAGGCCCGGGTAGCGCCCGAGGCCGTGACGGATCGCAACGTCCACGCCATCGCGCGACCAGTTCACGAGCGCGGTGCTGGCGACCACCTGCAGATC
The DNA here is from genome assembly GCF_052114385.1 of Variovorax sp. M-6. Lineage (NCBI taxonomy): Bacteria > Pseudomonadati > Pseudomonadota > Betaproteobacteria > Burkholderiales > Comamonadaceae > Variovorax > Variovorax sp. M-6. The sequence goes on from NZ_JBFREQ010000019.1 coordinate 36,808, forward strand.
GATGTCCGGATGGGCATCCTGGAAGCCCTTCAGCCTTGGGACCAGCCATGCCGCAGCGAAGAAGGGCGTGACGCTGACGGTCAGCAGGCCGGACTCGGCCGCCGCCGCGATGCGCCCGGACGCCTCGGCGATCTGTCGCAAGGCATTGCGGATCGGCGGCAGGTAGTCGCGCCCGGCGCCGGTCAGGACGATGCTTCGGTTCACGCGCTCGAACAGCGCGATGCCGAGCTTCGCTTCGAGCGCCTTGAGCATCTGGCTGACCGCGCCGGGCGTCACGCACAACTCTTCCGCGGCCTTCTTGACCGAGAGGTGGCGCGCCGAAGCCTCGAAGGCGCGAAGTGCGCCCAGCGGCGGGAGATGCTTCGTGTTCATTTAGATTTACTAACTTGAATCGGCGTGCATTGATCGTTTGCTTTTCCAATGCCAAGCCGTGACCATCAAGCTTAGCAATTCTGATCCGAATCAAGACAAAAGGAGAATTCGATGACTGATGCCACGGGGGTGCCTCGACGCCTGTTCTACGGCTGGTGGGTGGTCGCAGGCGCCTTTGCCGTGACCTTCGTCGGCTTCGGCAGCGCCTACACCTTCGGCGCCTTCGCGGAGTCGCTGCAGCGGGATTTCTCGGCCTCGCGCGGCTCGACCTCGGTGGTGTTCTCGCTCGCCGGCTTCCTGTACTTCGCGCTCGGCTGCGTCAGCGGACCGCTGGCCGACCGCTGGGGCTCGCGGCGCCTGGCCCTCACCGGGATGCTGCTGACCGGCGCCGGCCTGGTCGCAGCCAGCTTCGCGCGCAGCCTCGCCGAGGTCTACCTGGCCTACGGGCTGGGGGTGGGCCTGGGCGTCGGCTGCGCCTACGTGCCCGCCGTCGGGGCCGTGCAGCGCTGGTTCTCCCGGCGGCGCGGGCTGGCGTCCGGGCTGGCCGTCAGCGGCATCGGCGTCGGCACGCTGGTGATGCCGGCGCTGGCCGCGCTGCTGATCGCGCAACTGGGCTGGCGCGGCGCCTATGCCGTCCTCGGGGTCCTGGTCATGGTCGTGGGTGCGGGCATGGCGCTCCTGATCGAGAACGACCCGCACGATCGCGGGCTGTTCCCGGACGGCGACCCCGCGGGCCCGGCCGATCCGGCGCAGCGTGCGGCCGGGATGTCGGTACGCGAAGCGCTCGGGTCGCGCCAGTTCGCGGTTCTCTATGGCGCCTGCCTGCTGTGCTCGCTGGGTGTCTTCGTGCCCTTCGTGCACCTGGTGCCCTCCGCGATGGACCATGGCGTGGCGCCGTCGTCGGCGGTGCTGCTGCTCGGCGTCATCGGCATCGGCAGCACGGCCGGCCGCTTCTTCCTCGGCGGCCTGATGGACCGGATGGGCCGCGGCCGGGCCCTGGCCGCCATGTTCATCGGCATGGCGCTGTCCCTCGCGATCTGGGCGATGGCGACGGGCTGGTGGCTGCTGGCGATCTTCGCCTTCGTCTACGGCGTCTTCTACGGCGGCTGGGTGGCGGTGCTGCCGGCCGTGGTGATGGACCGATTCGGCGGCCGGCATGTCAGCGGCATCATCGGCGCCCTCTACACCAGCGTGGCCTTCGGGACGCTGATCGGGCCGAGCGCCGCCGGGTTCGCATTCGACATCAGCCGCAGCTACACGGTGTCGATCCTGGCGAGCGTGGTCGCCAACCTGCTGGCCGCGGCCATCGTGCTGGCGATGCCGCCGCGGGGCGCACTTCGCAGCGCATGAAAAGGCCCGAACAGGCCTAGTGCGCCACCACCGCAATGCCGCGGATCTGCCCGGCCTTCGCCTCGGCCGCCGGCCGCGGATAGCGCTCCGGCGCAAAGCGGTGCAGCAGCTCGGCCTCGCGGCCGCGCGCCAGCGCGAGATTGGCGAGCTTCACGTGGCCGTAGCCGCGGAACGCCAGCGGCACCGCGGCAATCTGCGCCGCCAGCCGCTGGTTGGACCGCGACAGGCCGGCCATCAACTCGTCGAGCCGCGCATCGAAGCGCCCGATCAGCTCGCGTTCCAGCCGACGCTCCGCGGTGTGGCCGAACAGATCGAAGGCCGTGCCGCGCAGCACCTTGCCGCGGGCCAGCCACTTCATCGCGGGCAGCATCCAGCCGCCGAGGCGGATCTTGACCGGCGGCTGACCGTTCTTCGGCCGTGCGAGGAACGGCGGCGCCATGTGGAACTCGAGCTTGAGATCGCCTTCGAACTGCTCGGCGAGCTTCGCGCGGAAGCCGCCGTCGCTGTAGAGGCGCGCCACCTCGTACTCGTCCTTGTAGCTCATCAGCTTGAGCAGGCTTTGCGCCGCGTTGCGCGTGACGGGCAATGAAGGGTCGCCGCCGGCCAGCGCCGTCTCGCGTTGTCGCACCGCCAGCACCCGGGCCTCGAAGCGCTGGGCCCAGGCCGCGTTCTGGTAGCCGGCCAGGTGCCGCATGGCCCTGGCGACCAGCGCCTCGAGCGGCTCGTCTTCGGGCCTTGCCGCCGGCGCGCTGCGCAGCCCTTCGATCGCCTGCGGATCGGCCGCGGCCAGCCGGCCGAGCGAGAACGCCATCAGGTTCGCCGCCACGGCGACGCCGTTGAGTTCGATCGCCCGGGTCAGCGCCTCCAGGCTCAGCGGAATGAGGCCGCACTGCCACGCATAGCCGGCCGCAAGAATGTTCGATGCCAGCGTGTCGCCGAGGAACTCCTCCGCGAGCGTCTGGGCGTCGAAGGTCTGGACCTGTTCGCGGCCGGCGACGAAGCGCATCTTCTCGAGGAGCAGCTCGACCTTGAGATCCGCATCCGGGTTGCGCAGCGATTCGGCCACCGGGATCTCGTGCAGGTTCGCCAGGATGCGGGTGCGGCCGTGGCGCACGGTCTGCAGCGCGTCCGGCGAGGCGCCGACCACGACGTCGCAGGCCAGGATGGCATCGGCCTGCTGGGTGTCGATGCGCACCTGGTTGAGCCGCTCCGGCGTGTCGGCCAGGCGCACGAAGCTCAGCACCGCACCGCCCTTTTGCGCGAAACCCATGAAGTCGAGCACGCTCGCGGACTTGCCCTCCAGGTGCGCGGCCATCGCGATCACCGCGCCCACGGTCACCACGCCGGTGCCGCCGACGCCGGTGACCAGCAGGTCGTAGGGCGCCGTCCAGCCGTGCGCCGCCGGTCGCGGCAACGCCGCCACGTGCTGCAGGAAGGCATCCTTGCCGGCCGCCAGCGCACCGCTCTTCTTGCGCAGCGCGCCGCCGCTCACGCCGACGAAGCTGGGGCAGAAGCCCTGGGCGCAGGAGTAGTCCTTGTTGCAGCTGGTCTGGTCGATCTTGCGCTTGCGGCCGAACTCGGTCTCGTGCGGCAGCACCGCCACGCAGTTGCTCTGCACGCCACAGTCGCCGCAGCCCTCGCACACCGCCTCGTTGATGAACAGGCGCTTGGCCGGGTCGGCCAGCTCGCCCTTCTTGCGGCGGCGACGCTTCTCGGCCGCGCAGGTCTGCTCGTAGATGAGCACCGTGACGCCGGGCACTTCGCGCAGCCGCCGCTGCACCGCGTCGAGTTCGCTGCGGTCGTGGAACTCGGTGCCAGCCGGGAACTTGCCCTTGATGGCGTCGTACTTCTCGATCGCGTCGCTGACCACCACCACCTGCTTCACGCCTTCGGACTCCACCTGGCGCGCAATCGCGTCGACGCTGATGATGCCGTCGACCGGCTGTCCGCCGGTCATCGCGACCGCGTCATTGAACAGGATCTTGTAGGTCAGCGTCGCGTTCGCCGCCACTGCCTGCCGGATCGCGAGATAGCCCGAGTGGTAGTAGGTGCCGTCGCCGAGGTTCTGGAACACGTGCGGCGTGCGCGTGAACATCGAGTGCGAGACCCAGTCGACGCCCTCGCCGCCCATCTGGATCAGCCCGGCCGTGCTGCGGTCCATCCAGTTGGCCATGAAGTGGCAGCCGATGCCGGCGCGCGCGGTCGAGCCTTCGGGCACCTTGGTGCTGGTGTTGTGCGGACAGCCGGCGCAGAAGTACGGCAGCCGCTTGACCGTGTCGCCGTCATTGCTCAGCAGCTCGGGCGGCGTGAAGTCGCGCACGTGCTGCAGGTGGTCGCCGAGCTCGCTGTTGCCCGGGAAATGGACCGCGAGCCAGTGCGCCACCAGCTCGATCAGCCGCGATGGCCGCAGTTCGCCGAGCGCCGACACCAGCGGCCGGCCCTCGCGATCCTGCTTGCCGACCAGCACCGGGCGGGCCCCGGGCGGCGCGTTGTAGAACAGGTCGCGCAACTGGCTCTCGACGATCGCGCCCTTCTCCTCGACGATCAGGATCTCGTCCAGGCCTTCCGCGAAGGCCTTCATGCGGGTCTGCTCGATCGGAAAGCTCAGGCCCACCTTGTAGAGCCGCAGCCCGATGCGCGCCAGGCTCTCCGGCGTCACCTCGAGGCGGCGCAGCACTTCCATCAGGTCGTAGTGGGCCTTGCCGCAGGTCACGATGCCGACCTTGGCCTGCGGGCTCTCGATCACGTGGCGATCGATGCTGTTGACGCGAGCGAAGGCGGCGACCGCCTCCAGCTTGTCGGCCAGCCGCGACTCGATGCGCAGCGACGGCAGGTCGGGCCAGCGGTAGTGCAGGCCGTCGACCGGCGCGCGGTGGCCGGTGACGGCGCGCACGGTGTCGGCGTCGGCCCAGGTGGCGACGCGGGCGGCGACCCGGTCCAGGTCGACCGTGCTGGCGCTCTCGACCACCTCCGACAGTGCCGCCATGCCGACCCAGGCGCCCGAGTAGCGCGACAGCTCGTAGCCGTAGAGGCCGAACTCGAGGTACTCGGCCACGCAGGCGGGCTGCACGACCGGCATGCTCCAGGCGACGAAGGCATGGTCGCTCTGGTGCGGCATCGACGACGAGACGCAGCCATGGTCGTCCCCCGCCACCACCAGCACCCCGCCATGCGGCGAGGAGCCGTAGGCGTTGCCGTGCTTGAGCGCATCGCCGGCGCGGTCCACGCCCGGACCCTTGCCGTACCACATCGCGAACACGCCCTCGACCGTGCGCTCAGGGTCGGACTCGACGCGCTGCGTGCCGAGCACCTGGGTGGCCGCGAGTTCCTCGTTGATGGCCGGCACGAAGCGGATGCCGGCCTCCTTGAAGCCCTTGCCGGCCTTCCAGATCGCCTGGTCCACCATGCCCAGCGGCGAGCCGCGGTAGCCGCTGACGAAGCCCTGGGTGCCCAGGCCGCGCGCGAGATCGCGCTGGCGCTGCATCAGCAGCACCCGCACGAGCGCTTGCGTGCCGGTGAGGAAGACGGCGCCCGATGTCGCCCACAGGCTGTCGGCCAGGCGGTAGTCGGGACGCAGGACGGACGGATCGCGGGCAGTGCTTTTCATGGCGAAATTGTTCCATCGCGAGGCGAGGAAATGCTTCTTCAATACACTAGCGAATCACCCTAATTTGAGAATGTGATTCTCAAAATCCGCCATGAATGTCGATCCCATTCTTCTTGACGCCCACAGCCTGAAGATTCTTTTCGAGCTGCAGCGCGATGCGCGCCAGACCGTGCAGCAGATCTCGGAGGCCGTCGGGCTGTCGCCCACGCCGTGCTGGAAACGCATCAAGGACATGGAGGCGGCCGGCGTGATCCGCGGCTACACCGCGGTGATCGACCGCGAGAAGGTGGGCCTGCATGTCGCCGCGGTGGCGGAGGTCAACCTCGACCGGCACAGCGAATCGCAGGTGCAGCGCTTCGAGGACGCGGTCGCCGCGAGCCCGCAGATCACCAGTTGCGTGTCGGCCACCGGCCCGGCGGACTACATCCTCACGGTGCTGGTGCAGGACATGAAGCACTACGAGCGCTTCCTGCACGAGACCCTGTTCAGCCTGCCCGGCGTGACGCACGTGCGATCCAGCATCGTGCTGCGGCAGGTCAAGTCGGAGGTGGCGCTGCCGATCGAGCAGGTGCCGCAGTCGTCGGCCGGGGCGGCGCGCGGCCGGCGGCGCTGAGGGATCGGGCAGTAGCATGCAAGCGAGCAACACCACCTGACCATGAGCGCTCATCTTTCACTCTACCCACCGATAGAGCCCTACGACAGCGGCCTGCTCGACGTCGGCGACGGGCACGCCGTCCACTACGAGCGAGTGGGCACGCCGGGCGGCAAGCCGGCGGTCTTCCTGCATGGCGGACCGGGAGGAGGCATCTCGCCCGACCATCGCCGGCTGTTCGATCCGTCGCGCTACGACGTGCTGTTGTTCGACCAGCGCGGTTGCGGACATTCGACGCCTCACGCCGCGCTGGAGGCCAACACCACCTGGCATCTGGTCGCCGACATCGAACGCCTGCGCGATCTCGTGGGTGCCGAGAAGTGGCTGGTGTTCGGCGGTTCGTGGGGGTCGACGCTGGCGCTGGCCTATGCGCAAAAGCACCCGGAGCGAGTCAGCGAGCTGGTGCTGCGCGGCATCTACACCGTCACGAAAGCCGAACTCGCCTGGTACTACCAGTTCGGCGTGTCGGAGATGTTCCCGGTCCAGTGGGAACGCTTCCAGGCACCAATTCCCGAGACAGAGCGCGGCGACATGATCAGCGCCTATCGCAAGCGCCTCACCGGCGCTGACCCTGAACGGCAGATCGAGGCAGCCAGGGCCTGGAGCCTCTGGGAGGGCGAGACCATCACGCTGCTGCCCGACCCTTCCATTTCGGCCGCGCACGGCGACGGGCATTTCGCGTTGGCCTTCGCCCGCCTGGAGAACCATTACTTCGTGCATGGCGCCTGGCTGGAGGATGGCCAACTGCTGCGCGATGCCCACCGGCTCCACGGCATCCCCGGGGTGATCGTGCATGGCCGCTATGACATGCCGTGCCCGGCGCGTTACGCCCATGCCTTGCACAAGGCCTGGCCCGGCGCCGAATTCCATTTGGTCGAAGGGGCCGGACATGCCTGGTCGGAGCCGGGCATCCTCGATCAGCTGATCCGGGCCACCGATCGCTTCGCGCGTTCCTGACACGGAACGGCGACACGCCGTCGCGCCCGCCCTCTTGCCCATCGGCCCGTCCGGATGATCTCTGTGCCTGTTTGAGAGGCATCGCGTTGGAAGGCAAGCCTGGAGCCGATTCCCGGGGTTGCCCCTGCCGTTGTCCACAGGGCTGTCCACGGGGTCGGTGGAGAACAAGGTCCGGCCCTCGCGTGCATCCGGGCAAGTACAGACAAAAAAATGGCCCCTTGCGGGGCCATTCTGGAGGAGAGGGAGGGATTCGAACCCTCGGTACTATCGCTAGTACGCCTGATTTCGAGTCAGGTACATTCGACCACTCTGCCACCTCTCCGGTGTCTGTCGAGCCTGCGATTATAGCAGAGTCCGGAATGCGCTTTTTCAGCCGCGCAGCACCTCGATGCCGCCCAGATACGGCCGCAGCGCGGCCGGCACCTTGATCGAGCCATCTTCGTTCTGGTGGTTCTCCAGCACCGCGACCAGCGCCCTGCCCACCGCCAGGCCCGATCCGTTCAGCGTGTGGACCAGCTCGTTCTTGCCCTGCGCGTTCTTGAAGCGAGCCTGCAGCCGGCGGGCCTGGAAGGCTTCGCAGTTGGAGACCGAGCTGATCTCGCGGTAGGTGTCCTGCGCCGGCAGCCAGACCTCGAGGTCGTAGGTCTTGGTCGAGCCGAAACCCATGTCGCCGGTGCACAGCAGCACCACGCGGTAGGGCAGCTCGAGCGCCTTCAGCACGGCTTCGGCGTGGCCGGTCATGGCTTCCAGCGCCTCGTAGCTCTTGTCGGGGTGCGTGATCTGCACCATCTCGACCTTGTCGAACTGGTGCTGGCGGATCATGCCGCGCGTGTCGCGCCCGGCGCTGCCGGCTTCCGAACGGAAGCACGGCGTGTGCGCGGTCAGGCGGATCGGCAGCTGCGCCTCGGCCACGACCTCGTCGCGCACGAAGTTCGTCAGCGGCACTTCGCTGGTCGGGATCAGGTACAGCGCCGCATGATCCGGCGCGGGCTCGCCGTCCTGGCCGCCCTTCTTCGCTGCAAACAGGTCGCCTTCGAACTTGGGCAGTTGGCCGGTGCCTCGCATCGAGTCGGCGTTGACGACGTACGGCACGTAGCACTCGGTGTAGCCGTGGTTCTCGGTCTGCAGGTCGAGCATGAACTGCGCGAGCGCGCGATGCAGCCGCGCGATCGGGCCCTTCATCACGGTGAAGCGCGAGCCCGCGAGCTTGGCGCCCATCTCGAAATCCAGGCCCAGCGGCGCCCCGAGATCGACGTGATCGCGGGGCGCGAAGCCGAGCGCGGTCGCCGCGGCGCCCTCGCCGCCCTGTGGGCTCCAGCGCCGCACTTCGACGTTGGCATGCTCGTCCTCGCCGACCGGCACGCTCGCGTGCGGCAGGTTCGGCACGGCCAGCAGCAAGGCCTGCAGCTCGGGCTGGATCGCCTCGAGCCGGACGGCCGAGGATTCCTGCTCGGCCTTCAGCGCATTGACCTCGGCCATCAGCGCATCAACCGATTCGCCCTTGGCCTTCAACGGCCCGATCTGCTTGTTGAGCACGTTGCGACGGGCCTGCAATTCCTCGGTGCGGGTCTGCAGGGTCTTGCGCTCGGCCTCGAGGGCGCTGAACGTTCCGACGTCGAGGAAGGTCTGGTTCTTCTTGCGGGCTTCGAGGCGGGCAACGACCGAAGCCAGGTCCTTGCGTAACAGAGTGATATCGAGCATCGCGTGATTTTAGGTCGGCGCCGGGCCGCCCCAAGCCGACCTGCGGCCCCCTCGGGGGCAGCGACACACGAAGTGAGGAGCGTGGGGGCATTGACGTGGGCGTAGGATCGTTCACCCTCCCCACCGTTCCACCAAGGAGTTGCGATGCAAGCCTATCTGACCTTCAACGGCAACGCGGCCGAGGCGCTCGCGTTCTATGCCCAGGCCCTGGACGGCAAGATCCTCTTCAGCATGACCTTCGGCGAAAGCCCGATGGGCGCCGAAACGCCGGCCGACCACAAGGGCAAGATCATGCACGCCACGCTGGAGGCGCGCGGCCACCAGCTGATGGCGTCCGATGCACCGCCCGGCTACCCCTTCAAGGGCTACCAGGGTTTCTCGCTGTCGGTCCAGGCCAAGGACGTGAAGGAAGGCGGGAAGCTCTTCAATGCGCTGGGCGCCGGCGGCAAGGTCACGATGCCCTATGCACCGACCTTCTGGTCGACCGGCTTCGGCATGCTCGAAGACAAGTTCGGCGTGCCCTGGATGGTCAACTGCGAACAGCAGCCCGCCCAGGCCTGATCGACGTCAGTTCAGCGTCGCCGGGTCGACGTTGGCGCCGCAGACGATGAGGCAGACCTTCTCGCCCTCGCTGGGCACATAGGCACCGCTCTGCAGGGCCGCCAGCGGCAGGGCCGCAGCCGGCTCGACCGCCAGCTTCAGCTCCTTCCACAGCCAGAGCTGGGCGGCGCGGATCGCCTCGTCCGACAGCAGCAGCGCATCGCCCACATGGCGCTGCGTGATGTCCCAGGCGATCGCCCCGATGCGCCGCGCGCCGAGCGAATCGGCAGCGACGCCGCCGACCTCGACATCGACCGGCTCGCCGGCCTCGCGCGCGCGCACCAGGGTCGGCGCGCGCTCGGGTTCGAGCGCCACCACCCGGCTGCGGCGTTCGAACCAGGCCGCGAGGCCGCCGATCAGGCCGCCGCCGCCCACGCTCACGAGCACCGCATCGGGCAGGCCGCCCTGGCGCTCGATCTCGCGCCCCAGCGTGCCGGCACCGGCCACCACCTCGGGCTGGTCGTAGGCATGCGTCAGCAAGGCGCCGGTTTCGCGCTGACGCTCGAGGCAGGCAGCCAGCGCGTCGGAATAGGCCTCGCCGCCGACGACCACCTTGGCGCCGAGCGCGCGCAGCCGGGCCCGCTTGGCCTCGGGCGACATGGTGGGCAGGAAGACCTCGCAGGGCACGCCCAGCGCCTGCGCGGCCGCGGCGGTGGCGATGCCGGCATTGCCGCCGGACGCGATGATCGCGCCGCTGGCCGGAATCTCGTTGGCCAGCAGCCGGTTCATCATCCCGCGCGCCTTGAAGCTGCCGCTGGCTTGCAGATGCTCGAGCTTGAGCCAGACTTCGACGCCCGGCGTCTCCACGCCAAGCGCCCGGCCCGAGAGCTTCCACAGCGGCGTCTCGCGCAGGAAATGCGGCGCCCGTTGATGGATCCGGCGCGCGGCCGCCTCGACGTCCCCGCGCCAGTCGTGCTGAACGCCGCCGCTCACGAGATGTGCCCCGGTGCGGGGATGTCGTCGAGCTTCAGGCCCTTGGGGAGCGGAAACTTGAGGGTCTCCTGGATGCCGTCCATCTTGCGCACCGAGACCGCGCCGAGCGCCTTGATGCGATCGATCACCTCGCGCACCAGCACCTCGGGCGCCGACGCGCCCGCCGTGAGGCCGACGCGGCCCTTGCCCTCGAACCATTCGGGCCGGAGTTCGGCGGCGGAATCGACCATATAGCTTTCGGTGCCCAGGCGCTGCGCGAGTTCGCGCAGCCGGTTGCTGTTGGAACTGGTCGGGCTGCCGACCACGATGACCAGGTCGACCTGCGGGCTCAGCAGCTTCACGGCGTCCTGCCGATTCTGCGTCGCATAGCAGATGTCCTGCTGCTTGGGCTCGCGCACGCTCGGGAAGCGCGCGCGCACCGCGGCCGAGATCTCGGCCGCATCGTCGACCGAGAGCGTGGTCTGCGTGACCACCGCAAGCTTCTCGGTCTGGGCCGGCGCGACCTGCGCCACGTCCGCCACGTCTTCCACGAGATGGATGCCGCTGGACAGCTGCCCCATCGTGCCCTCGACCTCGGGATGCCCCTTGTGGCCGATCATGATGAACTCGTAGCCTTCCTTGGCGAGCTTCGCCACCTCGACGTGGACCTTGGTCACCAGCGGGCAGGTGGCGTCGAAGACCTCGAAGCCGCGCTCGCGCGCTTCGGCCTGCACGGCCTTGCTGACGCCGTGGGCGCTGAACACCAGCGTGGCGCCCGGCGGCACGTCGGCCAGGTCCTCGATGAAGACCGCGCCCTTGGACTTGAGCTCGTTGACCACGTAGGTGTTGTGCACGATCTCGTGGCGCACGTAGATCGGCGCGCCGAACTTGGCGATGGCGCGCTCGACGATCTCGATCGCGCGGTCGACGCCGGCGCAGAAGCCGCGCGGCTCGGCGAGGATGACTTCTTCGATCGCCCTCACAGCACGCCGATCAGCTTCACCTCGAAGGTCACGGGCTGACCTGCGAGCGGATGGTTGAAGTCGAAGCGCACCGCGGTCTCGTTCGACTCGACGACCGCGCCCGCATAGCTGCCGGTGCCGTCCGGCGTGGGGAACTGGACGACATCGCCGACCGCGTACTGTTCGTCGGGATCGCCGATCTGCGTCAGCAGCTTGCGCGCGACCCATTGCTGCATCTCGGGATTGCGTTCGCCGAAAGCTTCCCCGGGCGGCAGCTCGAAGGTGGCATGCGCGCCTTCCTCCATGCCGATCAGGCGCAGTTCGACCGCCGGCGAGAGTTCGCCGGTGCCCAGCGACAGGGTGGCGGGCTTGTCCTGGAAGGTGTTGATGATGTCGCCCGCGGGGCCGGCCAGCCGGTAGTGCAGCGTGAGAAAGGAGCCGGCGACGACGGCAGCGGCGGTGGAGGTCGAAGACAAGGTGAGAGCCCGATAGACTGGGACCCCTATTTTAGGGAGTGGGGGCAGAGCCTCCGATGCGCCATGTCTTTCAAGGACCTGCCGGCCGGCGCGCGGCCGCGCGAAAAGCTCATGGCGCTCGGCCCCGCTGCGCTGGCCGACGCCGAACTGCTGGCGCTGCTGCTGCGCACCGGCATGCCCGGCAAGAACGTGCTGCAGCTCTCGCAGGAGCTGCTGGACCGCTTCGACGGCCTGGCCGGCCTGCTCCATGCCGACCTCGACGCCCTGAAGACCGTCAAGGGCCTGGGCGGCAGCGCCAAGCGCGCCGAACTGGCGGCGGTGCTCGAACTGGCGCGCCGCGCCTTGGCGGAGCAGCTCAAGGCAGGCGCCGTCTTCGATTCGCCCGGCGCGGTGGCGCACTACCTGCAGCTCCACCTGGCGGCGCGGCCGCACGAGGTCTTCGCCGCCCTCTTCCTCGACGCCCAGCACCGCCTGATCGCGATGGAGGAGCTGTTCCGTGGCACGCTGACGCAAACCAGCGTCTATCCGCGCGAGGTGGTCACCCGGGCGCTGCACCATCACGCCGCCGCCGTGGTGCTGGCGCACAACCATCCGAGCGGCTCGGTGGAACCCTCGCGCGCCGATCAGTCGCTCACCCAGACGCTCAAGGCCGCGCTCGCGCTGGTCGACGTGCGCGTGCTCGACCACGTGATCGTGGCCCGCGGAGCCACTTTGTCGATGGCCGAGCGCGGCCTGGTCTGAGTACGATGTTCCACCCACGAATCAGAAACTAAATGTAAAAATGGCCTGCTCGGCCGACAATGCCGAGACCCAACGAAGCAAAGGTGCCCGTGGAAGACATATTGATCGTCGACGACGACCCGTCAGTCCGAAAACGCCTGGAACGCGTGGCCGTCCAGGCCGCCCCCCAGGCCCGCTGCGCCATGGCGGGCTCGCTGGCCGAGGCGCGCGAGCAGCTGGCGCAGGGTGGCTTCGACCTGGCCCTGCTCGACATCGGGCTGCCCGACGGCAGCGGCCTCGACCTGCTGCCCTGGATGCAGGCCCATGCGCCGAAGGTGGATGCCGTGGTGGTCTCCAGCCTCGGCGACGATGCCACCGTGCTGCAGGCGATCCGCGGCGGCGCCGTGGGCTACCTGCTGAAGAACGGCAGCGACGTCGAACTCGAGCTGTCGCTGGGCAGCATGCAGCGAGGCGGCGCGCCGATCGACCCGGTGATCGCGCGGCGCATCCTCCAGCTCATGGCCGCGCCGCAACCCGGTCCGACTCCCCTTGCTAACATGCACGCGGCGCCGGCGACCTCGGCTCCTGCCGAGTTGAGCGCGCGCGAGATGGAAGTGCTGCAGTTGGTGGCGCAGGGCCACAGCAATCGCGAGATCGCCCGCAGCCTCTCCCTGTCCATCAACACTGTCGAATGCCACGCCAAGAACATCTACCGCAAGCTCGCGGTGCGGTCACGCGCTGGCGCGGTCTACAGCGCGCGGGCGCACGGCTTGCTGCCCTGATCCGCCGGACGGGCCCGCTGCTGGCCTGCCTGTTCATCGTCACCGCAGCCCACGGTGCCGAGCCGACGCTGGCAGGCGCCGGCTTCGAGCGCATCGAGGCGGTCCGCTCCGACTGGGCCGCCGGTTCTCCGCCCGCCGACGGCTGGACGCCCGTGACGCTGCCGGACAGCTGGTCGACCCGCTGGCCCGGATTCGACGGCGTGGTCTGGTATCGGCTGCGCTGGACCGAAGGCACCGACCCCACCCGGCTGCGCCCGCTCGGGCTGCTGGTCGAATACATCAACATGGCCGGCGCCAGCTACCTCAACGGCAGCCTGATCGGCCGCGATGCCAATCTCCTGGAGCCGCTCTCCCGGTCCTGGAACCTGCCTCACTTCTGGCTGCTCGATGCGCCGATGCTGCGCCCCGGAAGCAACGAGCTGCTGATCCGTGTCTCGGGCATCTCCACCTATCAGGCGGGGCTCGGCGCAGTCACGCGCGGCGAGCCCGCCGCGATGCGCGCGGCCTTCCGTGAGTCGATCCTGACCCGCCGGACCCTGCCGCTGCTCGGCATCGGCCTGACGCTGGTCATGGGCGTGTTCTACAGCATGCTGTGGCTGATGCGCCGCAGCGAGCGCTCGTACGGCTGGTTCAGCCTGTTTTCGCTGCTCTGGGTGCTCTACTCCTGCAACTACGTCGCGCTCGACACCTGGCCGTTCGCCAGCACCGAAGCCTTCCAGCGCGCCAACCACGTGGCGCTGCTGGCCAGCATCCTCTGCTTCTTCCTGTTCGCGCTCCACTTCTGCGAGCTGGCACGCCCACGGCTGCAACGGCGGGTGCTGCTGGCCGGCGGCGCCGCGCTGGCGGCCGTCATGGCCATGCCGTCGGCCTGGCTGGGCCCGGTCCGCGACGCCACCGTGCTGGGCGCGCTGCTCATCTACTTCGCCAGCTGCGCGGTCATCGTGAAGCACGCCTTCGCCTCGCGCCGGCTCGAGGTCGCGGTGCTCGCGGTCTGCCTGCTGCTGCCGGTCGCAGCCGGCGTCCACGACACCTTGATCTTTCTCGAGTGGCTGCCCGGCACCCGCTACTACGTCGCGCTGTCGTCAAGCGCCACGCTGCTGGGCATCTCGTTCGCACTGACCTGGCGCATGGTCAAGGGCATGCGGCTGGTGGAGCACTTCAATGCCGAGCTGCGCCAGCGCGTCGACGAGGCCACCCGGCGCCTGGCCGATGGCCTGAGCCGCCAGCATGCGGCCGAGCTGGTGCAGACCCGGCTGACGGAGCGGCTGAGCCTGGTGCGCGATCTGCACGACGGGCTCGGCATGACCCTGAGCAGCCACATCCACACGCTGGGCAATCGGTCCGAAGGCGACGACGACGTCGCGCTGTGGGCGCTCAAGGAGGTCAATGACGACCTGCGCCTGATCATCGAGAGTTCGGCCTTCGACGACACCGACGAACTGGCCGAGCGGCTGGCGCCGCTGCGCCACCGCAGCACCCGTTTGCTGGAGGCCGCCGACATCGAATGCAGCTGGCAGCTCCAGGGCCTGCAGAGCTGCCGCCTCGGCGGCAAGCGCGACCTGGACTTCCTGCGCGTGCTTCAGGAAGCGCTGGCCAATGTGCTCAAGCACAGCGGCGCCACCCGGGTCGACGTGCGTATCGAGACCATCGACGGGCAGTTGACGCTCGTGATCCGCGACAATGGCAGGGGCTTCGCGGCCGACGCCGCATCGCACCAGGGCGGCAGCATGGGACTGCAGAACATGCGAACGCGCGCCGCGCGCCTGGGTGGCACGCTCGAGATCCGCTCCGGGGCCACCGGAACCACGCTGGAGCTGCGCTGTCCCATTGATTCCGCGGTCACCGCCTGAACCCGTTTCTGCCGACTACCCATGCCCGCCAAACCCAGCAGCCTCAAGAGCCTCGCCGACCTCAAGAAGGTGCAGCGCGCGCTCGCCGAGCAGCGCGAGCGCGAGGCCGTCGAAGCGGCCGCGCAGGCCGCCGCGCGGACACAGCGGCTGGCCGAACAGGACCTGTTCGCGCGCGCCATCGGTGCGACCCAGCCGCTGCGCAAGAGCGCCACGGTGCCCCTGGCGCCGGAGCCGCCAGCGCCGATCCCGATCCAGCAGCAGCTGGACGATCAACGCGTGCTGCGCGAGTCGTTGTCCGACGAGTTCGACGTCAGCACCCTGCTCGACGCCGACGATGCGATGAGCTTCCGACGGCCCGGCATCCGCACCGACGTCACGCGCAAGCTGCGCGCCGGCGAATGGTCGATCCAGCGCGAGATCGACCTCCACGGCATGCGCAGCGACGAGGCCCGCGAGGCGCTCGGCGGCTTCATCCGCGAGGCCTGGAAGCAGGGCGTGCGCTGCGTGCGCGTGGTGCACGGCAAGGGCCTGGGCTCGCCGGGCAAGCAACCCGTTCTCAAGGCCAAGGTGCAGCGCTGGCTGATCCAGAAGAACGAGACGCTGGCCTTCGTCCAAGCCAAGCCATCCGAAGGCGGCGGCGGGGCGCTGGTGGTGCTGCTGGCGCCGTCGCGGCGCTGATGCGGGGGCGGACTATCCGCCTTTGTTCCGCATCCAGTCGGCAGTCTGGAAGAACGACCCGCGCAGGCGCTCGCGCAGATCCTCCGGCACCCCGGTCTCTCCCATCGCCTGGTCCATGCAGGCCAGCCACTCGTCGCGCTCGCGGATGCCGATCGTGTGGCCGCCGATGCTCTGAGGCAGGTGGCGCGCGCGCAGCATCGGATGGCCGAAGCGGTCGGTGTAGTGCTGCGGGCCGCCGAGCCAGCCGCAGAGGAACCAGAACAGGCGCTGGCGGGCGTTGTCGAGCGAGCTGCCGTGCACCGCGCGCAACTGCGCGTAGGCCGGCTCGAGGTCCATGAGGTCGTAGAAGCGTTCGACCAGCGCGTGGACCGCGGGTTCTCCGCCGATCCATTCGAACGGGGTGTCGAAAGGCGGTTTGTCCTGGATTTGCATGGGCTCCATTGTCCCAAGACTTGAGGCACCATCGCAGCCATGGCCGATTCATCCCCCTCCTCCAGCAGCGAAAAGTTGCCCGTGATCAACGTCTCGGCCCTGGTCGCCGGTGGCGCCAGGCGCGAACAGGTGGCCGCGCAGATCGGCGCCGCCTGCCGGGCCCACGGCTTCTTCTACGTCACGGGCCACGGCGTCGACGAATCCCTCGCGCAGCGGCTCGAGGACCTGAGCCGCCGCTTCTTCGCGCAGGACGAGCCGACCAAGATGCGCTGGCGCATGGCCCTCGGCGGCCGCGCCTGGCGCGGCTACTTCCCGCTCGCCGGCGAACTGACCTCGGGCCGGCCCGACTGGAAGGAAGGCCTCTACCTGGGCACCGAGCTGGCCGCCGACCATCCGCAGGTGCGCGCCGGCACGCCGGTGCACGGCCCCAACCTGTTCCCGGACACCGAGGGCTTGCGCGACACCGTGCTGGCCTACATCGATGCGGTCACGCAGCTCGGGCACCGGCTGATGGAAGGCATCGCGCTGAGCCTGGGCCTGCCCGCCGGCTACTTCGCCGAACGCTACACGGCCGACCCCCTGATCCTGTTTCGCATCTTCAACTACCCGACCCAGGCGGTGCCCGAGGGCATGGACGTGCAGTGGGGCGTCGGCGAGCACACCGACTACGGGTTGCTGACGATCCTGCGCCAGGACACGGTGGGCGGACTGCAGGTGCGCACGCCGGACGGCTGGATCGAGGCGCCGCCGGTCGCGCAGTCCTTCGTCTGCAACATCGGCGACATGCTCGACCGCATGACGGGGGGCCTTTACAAGTCGACCCCCCACCGCGTGACGCGCAACACCTCGGGCCGCGACCGGCTGTCGTTCCCGCTCTTCTTCGACCCGAACTTCGAGGCCCGGGTCCGGCGCATCGAGGGCCTGGCGGGTGCCGCGGCCGCGGACGACAGCGCCCAGCGCTGGGACCGCGCCAACGTGCACGCCTTCAACGGCCGCTATGGCGACTACCTGCTCGCCAAGGTGTCGAAGGTCTTTCCCCAGCTAGGCGACGAGGTCCTGTAGCCAGGCGGCGCGCTGCAGCCTGTACAGCTTGTGCGGACGCAGCGCATGGCCGACCGGCAGCGCCGGGTGTTCGAAGACACCGTCGGCCCGCATGCCGAGCCGTTGCATGACCGCCTCCGAGGGCAGGTTCGGCACCGCCGTGAAGGCCACGATCTCGGGCAGGTCGAGGCGCTCGAAACCGACGCGCAGCGCCGCGCGCGCCGCCTCGCTCGCATAGCCCCGGCCCCAGAAGGCATGCGCGAGCCGCCAGCCGATCTCGACGCAGGGCGAGAACGGCAGGTCCGGCCTCGGCACGTTGAGGCCGACGAAGCCGGCCAGCGCCCCGCTGGCGCGTTCTTCGGCCGCCCAGAAGCCCCAGCCCCATTGTGCGATGCCCTCGGCGCAGCGCTCGGCCATCGCGTCGCTTTCCTCGCGCGAGAGCCGCGCGGGAAAGTACCGCATCACCCGCGGGTCCGCATTGAGTGCCGCGAAGGCTTCTCGGTCGGCCGCCCGCCACTGCCGCAGGCGAAGCCGCTCGGTGTCGAACTCGATGCATTCCGCCATCTCGGGATGCCCTATTCCGCCGCCTGCCGCAGCGTCGCCACCACCGGCCGCCGCAGCACCTCGCGCAATCCCCACCAGCCGGCCGCGAGCGCCAGCACGGCGCCCGCGAGCGCGCCCGCGATCGGCACCAGCGGCGAGGCGGTCCAGGTGAAGTCGAACACGAAGCGCGCCAGCGCCCAGCCGATCACGGAAGCAACGATGCTGGCCAGGAAGCCGGCGAGCAGCCCCACGCCCACGAGTTCGGCGCGCTGCACCTGCCGCAGCAGGCTGGCCCGCGCGCCCACGGCGCGCATCACCGCGAACTCGCGCGCCCGCTCCTCGCGCGTCGCGGTCACGGCCGCGAACAGCACCACCAGCCCGGCCGCCAGCGTGAAGCCGAACAGGAACTCCACCGCCCGGATCACCTGGTCGAGCACGCGCTGCACCTGTCCGATGGTGGCGCTCATGTCGACGTTGGTGACGTTCGGGTAGCTGCGCACCAGCGCGTTGTCGAAACCCTTCACCTCGGGCGCGCGGAAGGCGCCCATGTAGGTGACGGGCACGTCGGCCAGCGCCGCGACCGTGTACATGACGAAGAAGTTGGCGTGCATCGAGCCCCAGTCGACCTTGCGCAGCGAGGTGATGCGGGCCTCGTTCTGCTGGCCGCCGATGTCGAAGCGCAGGCTGTCCCCGAGCTTCAGTCCCAGCGTTTCGGCCAGCCCCTCTTCGACGCTCAGTTCGCCCGCCGCGTCGGGTTTCCAGGCGCCCGCGGTGATCTGGTTGTGCGGCGGTGCCTTGGCGCTGTTGCTGAGGTTGAACTCGCGGTCGACCAGCCGCTTGGCGCGGTCCTCGCTGTAGTCGTCGGGCGAGACCGGCTTGTCGTTGATCGCCACCAGCCGGCCGCGGATCATCGGGTACCAGTCGAACTTCTGCACCCCGCCCGCGCGCAGGCTCCTCTGGAAGGCCTCGCTCTGGTCGGGCATCACGTTGATCACGAAGCGGTTCGGCGCATCGGGCGGCGTGGCCTTGCGCCAGCTCGCCACCAGGTCGGTGCGCAGCAGCACCAGCAGGATCAACGCCAGCAGGCCGACCGCCAGCGCGCTGACCTGGACCACCGCATAGGCGGGCCGCGCCGAGATCTGCCGCGTCGCCAGCACCAGCCAGCGCGGCGCGGTGGTCTCGTTGACGCTGCGGCGCAGCACCCACACCGCCAGCCAACTCAGGAGCGCAAACACGGCCACCGCCGCGGCGAAACCGCCGACCGCGATCAGCCCGAGCTTGAGGTCGCTGCTGGCCGCGACCAGCAGCGCCGCGAAGCCGGCCACGCCGAGTCCGAGCACCGCGATCGAGGCCGGCTTCAGGTTGCCGACGTCGCGCCGGATCACGCGCAAGGGCGGCACCCGGGCCAGCTGCAGCACCGGCGGCAGTCCGAAGGCGAACAGCAGCGTGAGCCCGACGCCCAGACCGAAGGCGACCGGCCAAAGGGTCGGCGCCGGCAGCGCACTCTCGACCAGGCCGGCCAAGAGCAGCACGAAGACGTAGTGCACGCCATAGCCGATCGCCACGCCGATCGCGCTGGCGAGCAGGCCGATCGCGGCGAACTCGAAGGCGTAGGCGGCCGCGATGGTGCGCTGGCTCTGTCCCAGCACGCGCAGCATCGCGCAGTCGTCGAGGTGGCTGGCCGCGAAGCCGCGCGCCGCCAGGGCCACGGCCACGGCCGACAGCAGCGCCGCCAGCAGCGCCACCAGGTTCAGGAATTTCTCGGCCCGGTCCATTGTCTGGCGCATCTCGGGGCGGCCGCTCTCGAAGGACTCGAGCCGGGCGCCGCGCAGCTCGCCCTTCTTGATCGCCGCATCGACGGCGTCGCTGAAGCGCTTCACCGCGGCGGCCTCCCCCGCCACGGCGAAGCGGTAGCTCACGCGGCTGGCCGGCTGCACGAGCCCGGTGCGGGCGATGTCGGCCTGGTTCAGCATCACGCGCGGGGCGAAGCTCATGAAGCCGGCGCCGCGGTCGGGCTCCAGCGTGATCACGCGCGCGATGCGCAGGCCGGCGTCGCCCAGCAGCAGGGTGTCGCCGACCTTGAGCGCAAGCGAATCCAGCAGCGGCCCGTCGACCCAGGCCTCGCCGGGCGCCGGCACCTCGCGCGTCGCCTGGCCGGGGCCTTCGGCGCCGAGCGCCACCTGCACGCTGCCGCGCAGCGGGTAGCCGGCCGCGACGGCCTTGAGCGCCACCAGCTTGGTGGCGCCGCCTTGCGCCTCGCTGGCACGGGCCATGGTCGGGAAGCCGTAGGTGCTGGCGCCCTGCAGGCCCAGGGCCCGCGCGCGCTCGACGAAGGCCGGCGGCGTCGGGTTGTCGCTGGCCAGCACCGCGTCGCCGCCCAGCAACTGGCGCGCATCGCGCTGCAGTCCGCCCTTGAGCCGGTCGGCGAAGAAGCCGACCGCGGTCAGCGCGGCCACCGCCAGCAACACGGCGACGATCAGGAGACGGAGTTCGCCGGCGCGAAGATCGCGCCAGAGCGTGCGCCAGCCGAGGCGAAGAAAAGCTTTCATGGGCCCGACGATAGCCGAGCCGCCGGTGCCCGCGAAATCGAAGGATTTAGGGCGTGTTCACCCTATTTCCAGGGATCGCGTTGCGCGGCCCAGGGGCTGGATGCAAGGCGCGCGTGCGCAGCAAGGCTTTCGCCTTGCAAGCGCGGGCAACGCCGCAGACGGCCCCTTGGCCGGGCAACCCGAAGGGAAGGCATGCCAAGGCGTGCCACTCCGCGTTGCACTCCTTGCATGTGCCAACGCACATGCGGCGTCGCGCGCCTTGATTGGCCCGCCTTGGCATGCCTTCGCGACCCTGGAAATAGGGTGAACACGCCCTAGACCGTGCCTGCGACCTTGGCGCCGGCCAGTTCCGGCTGCAGCACCAGCCGCTCGGCCCCGGCGAAGCAGAGAAAGCGACGGTTCGTCGCCCGCCCGATCGCGCACAGCCCGACCCGCACCGCGACCTCGTGCCCCATCTGCGTGATGCCGCTGCGCGAAACGACGATCGCCACGCCCATCTGGGCCGACTTGATCACCATCTCGCTGGTCAGGCGCCCGGTGGTGTAGAACACCCGCGCACCGCCGAGCTGCGACGGCGACTGCATCGCGATCCAGCCGGCGATGGTGTCGATCGCGTTGTGGCGGCCCACGTCCTCGACGAAGCACTGCATGCGGACCTGCTCGTCGGCCTCGAGCGTGAACAGCGCGCAGCCATGCACCGAGCCGGCCGACTTGTAGGTGCTCTCCTGGAGCCGGATCGCGTTGACCAGCGCATAGAGCTGCGCCTGCGTCATGCGGGTGCCGGGCAATTGCAGGCGATCGATGCCGGCCATCAGTTCGCCGAACACGCTGCCCTGGCCGCAGCCGGTGGTCACCACCTTCTTCGCGGTGCGCTCCTCGATGCGATCGATGCCTGCGTGCGTCCGGACGGCCGCGGCGCCGACGTCCCAGTCGACCGTGATCGATTCGACGTCCGCCGCCGATTCGATCAGCCGCTGGTTCAGCAGATAGCCCAGCACCAGCAATTCGGGCTGCGCGCCCAGGGTCATCAGCGTGACCAGCTCGCGGCGGTCGACGTAGATCGTGAGGTCGCGTTCGGCGGGGATCGAGACCCGGCCCGACTCGCCATGCTCGTCGACGACCTCGACCTCGCGCGTGAGCGGTGCCCGGGCCTGGGTCAGCCGCGGCAGCGTCACTTCTTGGGTGCGGGATTGGTCTCGGCCGAGGTCTGGTTCGAGCTCGGCGGCGAGGCCGCGGTGGTCGCCGGCGAGTGCGCGCCCGAGGCTTCGATCGGCTTGGCCTCCTCCGCCGGCGGGGCGAAGGCGAACGGACCGGGGTCGGTGCAAGGCGGCGTCGGCGTGGCCGGCGCGAGCTGCCGGCCGGCCGCGGTCGCCTCCTCGCGGTAGCGGGTCGCGACGCGGGTCTGCGCCTGGCACAGCTGGAAGGTGTCGACCTTGGCGCTCCAGGCGGTCTTGGCCGCGGTTTCGGCCGCCTTGGCCTTGGCTTCCGGCGTCGGGGTCGGGGCGGGCAGCTTGGCGAAAGCGGCCGGCGCAGCGGCCAGGCCGGTCACCAGGCCGACGGCCAGGGCGCAATGGGTCAGCAGCTTCTTCATGAGGGACTTCCTTCGATCCGGATGCCGGATGCCGGCGCGGCGGCACGCGCCTCGGCGCTGCGCTCGGCCGGAATCTTGCCGGCGGCGATGTCGTTGTACCAGAGCGCATGGTGCTCCCTGGCCCAGGTCTCGTCGACATAGCCGGTGCGCATCGCCTTGTACGCGCCCTTCATGCCCAGCGTGCCGATGTAGATGTGGCCCATGATCAGCGCCATCATGCACAGCGTCGCGACCGCATGGATCATGTGCGCGATCTGCATCTGGCCGCGCGTGTAGACGAAGCCGGGCAACAGCTTGTCGAGGAACAGGCCGGAGCCGATCACGATGCTGCCGAGGAACAGCACGCCGCCCCAGAACACCACTTTCTCGCCGGCGTTGAAGCGGTCCGAGGGCGGTTCCTCGCCGCCGAACAGGCCGCCGCCTTTCCTGATCCAGTCGAGGTCGTTCTTGCGCGGCCAGTTGCTGCGGATGAAGGTGAAGACCATGAACAGCATCGTCACCACGAACAGCGGCCCGACGAAGTTGTGCACGGTCTTCAGCGCGTAGGTCAGATAGCCGAACAGCGAGCCGCCCAGCACCGGCAGCAGGAAGAACTTGCCGAAGGCCATCACGATGCCGGAGATGGCCAGCACCACGAAGGCGATCGCGTTGGACCAGTGCGTGGCGCGTTCGAAGGGCGTGAAGCGCTCGATCTTGCGGCCGGTCTCCTGTCCGTGCAGGCCGATCGGCCCACGCGTGAAATAGAAGATCGCCAGCGCCAGCAGCGTCACGAAGAGCAGCGCGGCGCCGTACGGAATGATCCAGTTGTTGCGCACCTGGCGCCAGGCTTCGCCGGCGTTGGTGTAGAGCGAACCCGGGTACTTGACGAAGCCCTGGATCAGGTTGCCCGCCTCGGGCGCCTCGCTGGCCGGCAGGCTGCTGAAGCCGGTCAGGCCGCCGCTCACCTGTCGCCACATCGGCGCGTTGTTGCCCGGCTGCACGCGCTGGCGCTCGCCGTTGGTCTGGTTCAGGTAGTTCGGGTCGGCGCTGGCCTCGGGCTTGACCTCGAAGATGTTCTGGCTGCGGATGCCGCCCGTGGCCGGCGCAGCGACAGCAGCAGCCGGCGCCGGGCTCGCCGTGGCCGGCGCCTCGGCGACCGCGCCGGCCGCCACCGGATTGGCGCCCTGGGCCATCGCCACGGCGCCGCCGCCGAACACGGCAGCGAAGACGAGGGCGTGAAGAACTTGTCTCATGCGGCCTCCGCTTCAGTTGATCCGCGTGTATTCGTTCTGGCCGTTGAGCGCGCGTTGCTTCAGGTGCTCCTGCCAGGAAGCACGGTCACCCACCTGCCAGCCCGGCGCGGTGAAGGCGGTGCCGGTGTTGGCCTGCGCGCCGGTGCCGGTCCAGGGCGCGGCGTCCAGCCGGACGCCATGCGCATTGGTCTGCGGTTTTTCGGAGCAGGCGCCCAGCAGCAGCGCGGCGGCGAGCAGCGCCGCGGAGGTCCAGACGCGCTTCATTTCGTGCCTCCGTTGTTCGGCGTGCCGGCCTGCTGCGAGCCGTAGGCGGTGCCCCAGCCCCAGACCTCGGCGCCCTTGCCGCGTGCCACCACGCGGGTGCGGAAGATGTCGGCCACGACGTCGCCGTCGCCGGCCAGCAGGGCCTTGGTCGAGCACATCTCGGCGCAGGCCGGAAGCTTCCCTTCGGCCAGGCGGTTGCGGCCGTACTTCTCGAACTCGGCCTCCGAGCCGTTGGCCTCGGGGCCGCCGGCGCAGAAGGTGCACTTGTCCATCTTGCCGCGGGCACCGAAGGTGCCCTGGGCCGGGAACTGCGGTGCGCCGAAGGGGCAGGCGTAGGAGCAGTAGCCGCAGCCGATGCAGACGTCCTTGTCGTGCAGCACCACGCCCTCATCGGTGCGGTAGAAGCACTGCACCGGACACACCGCCATGCAGGGCGCATCGGAACAATGCATGCAGGCCACCGAGATCGACCTCTCGCCCGGCACGCCGTCATTGAGCGTGACCACGCGGCGGCGGTTCACGCCCCACGGCACCTCGTTCTCGTTCTTGCAGGCCGTGACGCAGCCGTTGCACTCGATGCAGCGCTCGGAATCGCAGACGAACTTCATTCTTGCCATGGGGATTCCTCGTTATGCCTTCTCGACGTTGCAGATCGTCGTCTTGGTCTCTTGCATCATGGTGACGCTGTCGTAGCCATAGGTGGTGGCGGTGTTGATCGCCTCGCCGCGCACGATCGGGTGCGCGCCCGCCGGGTAGTAGGCAAGCATGTCCTGGCCCTGCCAGTGGCCCGAGAAGTGGAAGGGCATGAACACCGTGTCGGGTCCGACCCGCTCGGTCACCAGGGCCTGGACGTTGAGCCGGGCGCCCGTCGGCGTGTGGACCCAGGCCCGCTCGCCGTTGCGGATGCCCTTCTCGGCGGCCACCTTCGGATTGATCTCGATGAACATCTGCTGCTGCAGTTCGGCCAGCCAGGGGTTGGAGCGGGTCTCCTCGCCGCCGCCCTCGTACTCGACCAGGCGGCCGGAGGTCATCACATAGGGGAACTTCTCGGCGACCTTGTCGGCGATGTTCTTCTGCTGGATCGTCTTGTAGAGCGTGGGCAGACGCCAGAACGCCATCTTGTCGTCGTGTGTCGGGTACTTCACCATCAGGTCGGGCCGATTGCCGTACAGCGGCTCGCGGTGCTGCGGGATCGCATCCGGGAAGTTCCACACCACGGCGCGCGCCTTGGCATTGCCGAAGGGATGGCAGCCGTGGTTCTTCATGAACACGCGGATCATGCCGCCCGAACTGTCGGTCTTCCAGTTCTTGCCCTCGGCCTTGGTCTTCTCGACCTCGGTGAGTTCGTCCCACCAGCCCAGCTTCTTGAGCAGCAGGTGGTCGAGCTCGGGGTAGCCCGTGGTGATCGCCGCGCCCAGCGAATGCGATCCGTCCTCGGCCAGCAGGTTCTTGCCGTTGCGCTCGACGCCGAAATTGGCGCGGAAGTTGCCGCCGCCGTCCATCACGTGCTTCGAGGTGTCGTACAGGTTCGGCGAGCCCGGGTGCTTGAGTTCGGGCGTGCCGTAGCAGGGCCACGGCAGGCCGAAGTAGTCGCCCGCGATGTCGTAGCCGTTGACCTTGTCCTTGACCGAGCCCTTGGCCCGCAGCGTACGGACGTCGAAGGCGGCCATGTTGCGCATGTGGGCCTGCAGGCGCTCGGGGCTCTGCCCGGTGTAGCCGACGGCCCAGCAGCACTTGTTGATCTCGCGCAGGATGTCGTCGGGCACGGGCTCGTCCATGCCCTTGACCTTCTGCATCTTGTAGTTCTTGCTGAGCTCCTTGCCGAAACCGAGCCGGTCGGCGAACTGCTGCATGATCATGTGGTCGCTGCGGCTCTCCCAGAGCGGTTCGATGACCTTCTCGCGCCACTGGAGCGAGCGGTTCGACGCCGTGACGGAGCCGCTGGTCTCGAACTGGGTGCAGGCCGGCAGCAGGTAGACCGCGCGGTTGGGGTTCTGGTCTTCCGGCCGGCCCGGCATCGCGGCCATCGCCGCGGTCGCCGACGGATACGGATCGACCACCACCAGCAGGTCGAGCTTGTCCATGGCCCGCTTCATCTCGAGCCCGCGGGTCTGGGAGTTCGGCGCATGGCCCCAGTAGAAGACGCCGCGCAGGTTCGAGTCCTGGTCGATCAGCTCGTTCTTCTCGAGCACGCCGTCGATCCAGCGCGACACCGTGATGCCGGGCTTGGTCATCATCGCGGGCGAGGCGAAGCGGCCCTTGATCCAGTCGAAATCGACGCCCCAGGTTGCTGCGAAGTGCCTCCAGGAGCCTTCGAGCAGCCCGTAGTAGCCCGGCAGCGAGTCGGGGTTCGGGCCGACGTCGGTGGCCCCCTGCACGTTGTCGTGACCGCGGAAGATGTTGGTGCCGCCGCCCGAGGTGCCGACGTTGCCCAGCGCCAGCTGCAGGATGCACGAGGCGCGCACGATCGCGTTGCCGATCGTGTGCTGGGTCTGGCCCATGCACCAGACGATGGTGCCGGGCCGGTTCTCGTTGAGCCAGGTCGCGACCTTCAGGACCTGCGCCTCCTTCACTCCGCAGGCCTCCTCGACCTTGTCGGGCGTCCACTTGGCCATCACCTCGGCGCGCACGTCTTCCATGCCGAAGACGCGGTCGTTGAGGTACTTCTTGTCTTCCCAGCCGTTCTTGAAGATGTGATAGAGCAGGCCGAAGAGGAAGGGGATGTCGGAACCCGAGCGAATGCGCACGTATTCGTCGGCCTTGGCGGCGGTGCGGGTGAATCGCGGGTCGACCACGATCATCTTGCAGCCGTTCTCCTTCGCATGCAGCATGTGCAGCATGCTCACCGGATGCGCCTCGGCCGCGTTCGAGCCGATGTACATCGCGACCTTGGCGTTGCGCATGTCGTTGTACGAATTCGTCATGGCGCCGTAGCCCCATGTGTTCGCCACGCCCGCGACCGTGGTCGAGTGGCAGATGCGCGCCTGGTGGTCGCAGTTGTTGCTGCCGAAGAAGCTCACGAACTTGCGCATCAGGTAGGCTTGCTCGTTGCTGTGCTTGCTGGAGCCGATCCAGTAGATCGAATCGGGTCCGCTGGCCTTGCGCAGCTCCACCAGCCTGGCCGTGATCTCGGTCAGGGCCGTGTCCCAGCTGATCCGCTCGTACTTGCCGTTGACCAGCTTCATCGGGTAGCGCAGCCGGTACTCGCCGTGGCCGTGCTCGCGCAGCGCCGCGCCCTTGGCGCAGTGCGCGCCGAGGTTGATCGGCGAGTCGAACACCGGCTCCTGCCGCACCCAGACGCCGTTCTCGACCACGGCATCGGAGGCGCAGCCGACCGAGCAGTGGGAACAGACGGTTCGCCGGACTTCGATCTTGCCGGCGCCGATGGCGGTCGCCTGGCCCTGCATGGCGTCGGCCTTCTTGATCAGCGAGAGCTGGCCGGCCGCGAGGCCGACGCCCACGCCGAGGCCGGAGCGGCGCAGGAAGGCGCGCCGGTCCATCGTCGGCAGCGCGTTCGACAGGCCGCGCCTCAGGCTGTGGACGAAAGGCGAGGAGGAGGAACGGGCGTCGGTGCCGTCACGCGCGGCGGCGGGCGCTTTCTTGGTCAATAGCATCGTGGGCTTTCGTGCTCAGGCAGACGCGGTCTTGTAGTAGCGCTTGACGTGCTCGCTCAGCGAATAGCCGCCACCCTTCTCGGGGGCGGGCGGGAGCGCGGAAGCAGCGGTCGCGGCGCCAGGCGCCTCGACGACCTTGGGCAGCACGGTGACGGCGGCTGCGGCTGCGCCGACAGTGGCGGCGCCGAAAAAGAATCCCCGGCGGGAGGCCGGTCGGGGGCCGGCAGATTGGCTGTCCTGCATGACGTCTCCAGGAGTGGCTGACTGAACGAGATATGAAACCAGTTACATATCTTTGAATACTAGTTCAGACCCAGAGGACCGGGATCGGAAATATCCCTCGGTCTCAGTGCGACATGTCGAAGCCCTGGCTCTCCACTTCCGAAAAGGCGCGGGTAAGACCGGCCAGCGCGGCATAGAAGCGGGCCCGGGGATGCACCGAGACCGCCTCGCACATCGCGGGCAGCCAAGCTTGCAAATGAGTAGAAAAGAATACTTTTTGTTGCGTTAAATTGGCAACTTCCACATCGTCGCCCGCGATCAGGTACCGCATGACCTCGAACAGGCAGGCGACGTGGTCCTCGGACTCGGACACCGATTCCTCACGCGCCAGGCCGAGGCGGTCGAGGTCGTTGCGCAACTGGGCCAGTGGCTTGTCGTTCAGGAAGCCGCTCAGGTAGTGCGAGCCGAACAGGTAGACCTCGGGCTTGCCGATGCCGCCGAACAGGGCGTCGTATTCGGCGCGCGCTTCGGCCAGGCCGGTGCCTCGCGCCATGCCGACCAGCTGGCGCCACGGTTCCTCCAGGAAGGCGCCGGCGGCAGGCGCCTCGGTCGGCGCCACCTGGAAGGCCTCGAGCAGTTCAGCGTCGGGCGCGGCGTACCAGAGGCGGGCCAGCAGGCCGTAGAGTTCGGCACGCGCGACCTCTTCGTCGAGCGCGGAAGTGACGGGAATTCGCTCGTTCATGTTCATAGCGGCGTGATCTTCATTTCGTTCTGCGCGCTGTAGAGGTCGATGACGCGGCAGTCGCTGCACATCTTGAGGCGTTCCAGCGCCTCGCCCTGGAACATCGCATGACCGGCCAGCTTGCCGAGCATGGCCTCGATCGCCTTCTCGGTACCGAAGGGCTTGCTGCAGCGGATGCAGACCCAGGGCCTGGCCTCGTTCAGCACCACCGGCTGCTTGCGTTCCGGCGCCGCAAGCAGCCGCGGCACGAGCGAGATCGCGTTCTCGGGGCAGGTGGTCTCGCACAGGCCGCATTGCACGCAGTTCTTCTCGATGAAGCGCAGTTGCGGTGCGTTCGGGTTGTCCTGCAGCGCGCTGGCCGGGCAGGCGCTGACGCAGGCCAGGCACAGGGTGCAGGCGTCCTTGTTCACCGCGATGCCGCCGAAGGGCGCCCCCGCGGGCAGCGCAATCGCGAGCGGCGCGTCGGTGGCCGGGCTGCGCAGCGCCGGCGATTCTTCCATCAGGTGGTCGAGCGCCAGCTCGAGCGTGCTGCGCTTCTCGGCGCCGACCGCGAAGCGGGCCGGCTTCGCCGGCCGCTGTTGGCGGCTCGCGCCCAGGCCCGCGAGCGCGGCATCGAGCACCTCGGGCGTCGCGGCCTCGATCAGCCGGAAATGCGTGCCCATGTAGCCCAGCCCGCGAAGCAGCGATTGCGCGATGTCCATCTGCTTCCCGAGCGCGGCCAGGTAGGTCGGCGCCTCCTCGCCGGTCGCCAGCACCAGCACCTGCGAGGCGCCGAAGGCCACGGCGGCCAGCCACAGATCGATGCCGGTGCTCGCCGCATGGAAGAGCCCGACCGGAATCACGTTCGCCGGCACGCCGTGGGCGCGGCCGAGCTGGGCCTGGCGGCCCAGTTGCTCGACCAGGGCCTGGCCGTCTTCCTGGCTGTGCAGCAGCAGCGCGGCATCGCGGCCGCCCGCGCCCGCGTAGGTGGCGAGCAGCGTGCGCAGCTTCAGGCCCTGGTGCGGTGCGCGCGGATAGGTGTAGCCCAGTGCGCCGGTCGGGCACACGGTGGTGCAGGCGCCGCAGCCGACGCAGAGGTTCGGATTGACGACGATGCGCTGGCGCTCCTTGTCGCTCGTGACCGCGTGCGCCGAGCAGACCTCGATGCAGGCGTTGCAGCCGACGACCTCGTTGCGGCTGTGGGCGCAGAGCTTCTGCTTGTAGTCGAAGAACTTCGGCTTCTCGAACTCGCCGACCAGTTCGCGCAGGCGCAGCAGCGTCTGCAGGCCGCGCGCATGCGCCAGGCCGCCGGGCAGATGGAAGTAGCCCTGCGGYGGCGCGTGCCAGTCGATGACCGGCAAGGCGCCGAGGTCGAGCACCAGGTCGAAGGCGCCGTCCAGGCGCTGCGGCGCACGATCGAAGCGGATCGCGCCGGCCACGCTGCAGGCGCGCTCGCAATCGCGGTGCGACGTGCACTTGCCCAGGTCGATCTGGTAGTCCAGCCCGATGGCCTGTTCGGGGCACGCCGCCACGCAGGCATTGCAGCGGGTGCACAGGTCGAGATCGATCGGGTTGTCGCGCGTCCATTGCAGCTGGAAGGCGCCGAGCCAGCCGGCCAGCGACTCGAGCCGGCCGGCGAGCACCGGCCAGCGCCGCTCCTGGGCGCCGCCGAGCATGCCCGGCCCCTGGGACAGGATCGTGACCTCGAGGCTGTCGCCGACCAGCGCCGCAGCCTTCTCGGCTTCGTCGAGCGCGCCGATGATCAGCAGCCGGCCCTGGCTCGCGTAGCCGACGGTCGCGACCGGGTCCGGCTCGGGCAGGCTGGCGGCGGCCAGCAGCGCGGCGATCTTCGGCATCGCGGTCCGCGCGTCGCGGCTCCAGCCGCCGGTCTCCCGGATGTTGACGAAACGGATCGGCGAGGTGGCATCGGGCGTCTGCCCGGCCAGCTCGCCGAAGAGGCGCTTCTCCTGCGTGCAGGCGAGCACCACCTCGTCGCCGGACTGGATGGCGCGCTGGAAGGACGCCGCTTCGCGGCGGCACAGGGAGGAATGGAGGGGCAGGGTTTCAGCCAGTGCCGTCCCGAGCGTCTTCGGCTCGAGGGGCATCGTCTGGTTGCAGTCGCAGATCAGCGTGGTGGTCATCGGTCGGTTGGCTGGCTGGTTGCGCAACGGCAACCGGCGGGCTGGGGGGGTCTCCCGGATCGGACTGTGCCACGTCGGGCAATCCATCGTTTCCGGGAGTTTCTTCGGGCTCTTCCTCGAAGAGCTTCAGGAACTTGGCGCTCGCCATCTGGCGCAGCACGCTGTCGGGCAAGGGCGAGGGCTTGGCGTAGTCGTCGATGTAGGTGTCGAGCCCATCCATCACGTTGAAGTGCGGATCGGCAAAGAGCTTCCTGAAGGCGGCGTTCTTGACTTCCGGCGCCACGCCCTCGGCGACGAAGGGCTTGAAGTCCGAATCGCTGTCCAGCGCCTGCACATCGGCCAGCGTGAGCGGCGGCGGGGCCTCCGCGGCCGGCGGGACCGAAGGCGGCGGCCCGGGCGGCGCGGCGGGTTCACGCGCCTCGTCTTCGGCCATGGCCACCGGCTCGGGAGGCACTTCGCCCGCGCGCACCTGCTGCTTGCGTCGCGACCAACGATCGAAGAAGCCGTCAGACATCGCCGGCCCCCCTGCCCCGCTTCTTCTCGGTCGACACACTCGCGGCGTTGCCGAAGCGGTCCACCAGCGGCCGGAAGCTCTCCGGCCGCTTGCGCTTCTTGGGCTCGACCACGTAGTTCGCCTGCACGAAGTCGCGCAGCCATTCCAGCACTTCGGGCGGGGCCGGCACCTGCTCGACGGTTTCCTGCGCGTCCAGCCAGCGCCCGGCCTCGTAGTAGCTCAGGGTCACGACCACCGGACGGGGAATCGGCTCCGGGCCCAGGGTCGCTGCCTCGTCCATGCGCCAGAGCACGAACCAGCAGGGTGCCGGCGTGGTCGCGTTGAGGTGATAGCCCTCGGCCTCGTCGCGGAACAGCTCGACCTTGAAGCCGGGATGCAGCCAGGACTGCTCGCCCTGGTCGTCGCGCAGCAGCCGGGGCCCGGTGCCGAAGCCGGGCTCGTCGGGCACGACCGCATCGAGCGTCCAGCGCCAGGGCTGCCAGTGGCTGGACGGTCCGTGAAGCCGTTCGCGCCGCATCACCACCGCGACGTCGAGCGTCGGGCGGGGCGCGGCCGGAGAGGTTTCAGGGTTCGTCATGGGGGCGACGATAGCCGATGCCGGAGCGCCCCCGCGGCTGCCGCGTGTATGGCCGCGTCACGTTTTGATGCAAATCGAGCCCCATTTCTGTGACAAAGGTCCACAGAAAAAGGAAACCTTAGTTCTCATTTTTTAAAAACCGGGGGTTTGTGCGCTCCAATGAAGCCATTCCACCGGAGACCCCACCATGAGCTACTACGAACACGATCTCGCACTCGCAGCCGTCGAGGTGACCGTGTCCGAACTGCTGATGGCGACGCCGGACATGAGCGACCCGCTGCTGGATCCCTCGGTGCACCAGGTCCTCAAGCTGCTGCGCGACCAGCACGGCATGGAGGCCGCCTTCGCCTGCGAGTTCGTCGAAGGCCGGCAGGTGTCGCACCGCCGGCAGCCCTCCGGGCGCGCGCAGTTCATCGACGAGCAGGCCGAGCCGCTCGAACTCGCCTTCTGCAAGCAGGTGCTCAGCGCCAAGGTGCCCGCGGGCTGCTACCTCAGCGCGCCGGTCGTGCTCGGCAACGGCACGATCTACGGCACCTTCTATTCCTACAGCTTCACTCCCGATCCGGCGCTGGAGGCACGCGACCTCAAGAAGCTCGAGATGGCCGCGCAGTTGGCCGCCCGGCTGATCGCCGAACGCAGCCAGCGCACCGCGATGCCAGCGACCCCCATGATGCCCATGCCGGCACACGGCCGGTCGATGCAAGCGCAGTACGCCTGAGGCCGGCGCGCAGCGTTCAGCGCGCGAACACGCGGCGCTCCGGCGCGCGTCGGCTGGCGCTGCGCGCCATCTGCGCATCGATCGCCACGAGATGGTCGGGCAGGGTCATGAGCCGCAGCGCATCGGCCGGCGGCAGGGCCCGGCTGTAGAGAAAACGCAGCTGGCAGTCGCCGACCACGATCGCGTCGCCGTTGGACAGCGCGTGGGCCCTCACCTTCTCGTTGTTGACGTAGGTGCCGTTGCGGCTGCCCATGTCGGTGAGCATGAAGCGGTCGCCGGTCCACTCGATGGCGGCGTGATGCCGGCTCACCCGCTCGCTGTCGATGCACACGCTGTTGCTGCCGGACCGCCCGATGGTGGTGATCGGGCCTGCGATGTTGACCTGCCGCACGCTGCTGTGCCGCGCCAGGATGATCAGTCTTGCCATACCCCGTTCCTGTGGTTCATTGAACTGGGTTGAAGCTTAGGACCACAGGCCGGTCTGGAAAGAACGAAACAGAAGGGTTAATCCATTCTTGTTCGTTACACAGGCTTCAATTCTTGGCATCCCGGCCCGCTGCCGGCGGCATAGAGCACGCCGCGGGGCGCGCGGCACAAGCCCCACAGCCGCAGGCCGGCCAGTTGCGCAACCTGCACGCCCATCGCCGTCGGCGCCGAGACGGTGGCGAGCGCCGCGATGCCGAGGCGCGCGCACTTGCGCACCAGCTCATGGCTGCCGCGGCTGGACATCACGACGAAGCCGGGCTCGCTCAGCCGGCCGGCCCGCGCGAGCGTCCCGAGCAGCTTGTCGAGCGCGTTGTGGCGGCCCACGTCCTCGAGCACATCGGTCAGCTCGCCGCCGAGGGTGGCCCAGGCGGCCGCATGGATCGCCCCCGCTTCGGCATTGAGGACCTGGCGCGCAGGCAGCCCCGCCAGGGCGCGCAGCACGGTCGGCAGGTCGACGCGCCCGATCCAGCCACGGCGCGCGACGGGAGAGGTCTGCAGGTCGAGCGCGGCAAAGCTCTCGACGCCGCAGACGCCGCAGCCGGTGCGCCCCGCCACGCTGCGGCGGCGGCCCTTGAGCCGCTCGAAGCTGCGCGCCGAGATCTCGAGATGCACCTCGATGCCATCGATGCCCTCGGGCAGGCCCGCGTCTCGCGAGGCGATGCGCCTCGACTCGATGCCGCGGCAGTCGCGCACATGATCGAGGATGCCTTCGCTGAGCGCGAAGCCGAGCGCGAAGGACGCCAGATCCTGGGGCGTGGCCATCATCACCGCGTGCGAGACGCCGTTGAAGACCAGCGCGACCGGCACTTCGGCCGCCAGCGAGTCGCCGCGCGCCAGTCCCGAGGCCGGCGCGCCGGCCTCGCCAAACACGCGCACACCGCGGCGCGACAGCGGCGCCAGCGCCTCGGATTCGGCCACGGGGCTCACTGCGGCGTCGCCTCGTGCGGCAGCAGGACCACCGGGATCGACTTGGACGCCGGCGTGCCGGCATGGAGCGCCACCGAATCCAGGGGCACGAGCGGATTGGTCTCGGGATAGTAGGCCGCGAGGTTGCCGCGCGGTATGTTGTAGGCCACCAGCTTGAAGCGGTCGGCCCTGCGTTCCTGGCCGTCGTCCCAGACGGTGCGGATGTCGACCCAGTCGCCGTCCTTCAGGCCCAGCGCCCGGATGTCCTCTGCGTGGATGAAGACCACGCGGCGCTGGCCGAAGACGCCGCGGTAGCGGTCGTCGTGGCCGTAGATGGTGGTGTTGTACTGGTCGTGCGAGCGGGTCGTGAGCAGCGTGAACACCACCGTGTCGCGCAGCCGGGCCCGGGCCCGGTGCGAGGGCGTGTCCTGCGGCACCGCGTGCGTGAAGAAGACGGCCTTGCCCGAGGGCGTGTCCCAGACCCGCTCGGCCGCCGTGTTGCGCAGGCGGAAGCCGCCCGGCAAGGCCACGCGGCGGTTGAACGCCTTGAAGTCGTCGAACACCGCTTCGATCTTGTCGCGGATGCGGCCGTAGTCCTCGATCAGCCAGAGCCAGGGCGTGCGGCTGCGATGTCCGATGGCGGCGGCCGCCAGCCGCGCCACGATGGCCGGCTCCGACAGCAGATGCTCCGAAGCCGGCGGATTGATGCCCACCGACATGTGGACCATGCTCATCGAGTCTTCCACCGTCACGCCCTGGACGCCGCCGGCTTGCCGGTCGATCTCGGTGCGGCCCAGGCACGGCAGGATCAACGCCTCGCGGCCATGCACCACGTGGCTGCGGTTGAGCTTGGTCGCGACATGCACCGTGAGGTCGCAATTGCGCAGCGCCTTCCAGGTCTCGTGCGTGTCGGGCGTGGCGGCGGCGAAGTTGCCGCCGAGCGCGAAGAAGACCTTGCCGCGGCCGTCGCGCATCGCCCGGATCGACTCCA
The DNA here is from genome assembly GCF_052114385.1 of Variovorax sp. M-6. NCBI lineage: Bacteria > Pseudomonadati > Pseudomonadota > Betaproteobacteria > Burkholderiales > Comamonadaceae > Variovorax > Variovorax sp. M-6. The sequence continues at coordinate 70,969 of NZ_JBFREQ010000019.1, forward strand.
CCGTGTCCCAGCCGGGCGCGCGCGGGGGCTCGAAGCCGAACACCTCGCGCAGCCGGTCCAGCAAGGCCGCGGGCGGCTTCTCCCAGATGCCCATGGTGCGATCGCCCTGGACGTTGCTGTGGCCGCGCACCGGACAGGCGCCGGCGCCGGGCCGGCCCAGATTGCCGCGCAGCATCAGCAGGTTGACCAGCATCTGGATCGTGGCGACCGAATCCACATGCTGCGTGATGCCCATGCCCCAGCAGACGATGGCGCGCTCGGCCTGGCGATACACCTCGGCGGCGGCGCGGATCTGCGCTTCGGACAGGCCCGACTCGCGCTCCAGCAGCGGCCAGGATTCGGCGCGCAGATCCGCCGCCAGCGTCTCGAAGCCCAGCGTGTGCCCGGCGATGAACGCCGGGTCGAGCACCGCCTCGCCGGCGTCCTCGCGCTCGATCAGGTGCTTCATCATGCCCTTGACCAGCGCGAAGTCGCCGCCCACGCGCAGCTGGAAGTAGTGGGTGCTGATCGGCGTCGAGCCGAGCGTGGCCATCTCGAGCTTGTCCTGCGGATCGGCGAATCGCTCCAGCCCGCGCTCGCGCAGCGGATTGAAGCTCACGATCCGGGCGCCGCGCCGGTGCGCCGCGCGCAGTTCGCCGAGCATGCGCGGATGATTGGTGCCCGGGTTCTGGCCGAAGATGAAGATGGCATCGGCCAGCTCGAAATCCTCCAGCGTGACCGTGCCCTTGCCGACGCCGATCTGCGGGCGCATGCCGCTTCCGCTCGGCTCGTGGCACATGTTCGAGCAGTCGGGGAAGTTGTTGGTGCCGTACTCGCGCACGAACAACTGGTAGAGGAAGGCGGCCTCGTTGCTCGCACGGCCCGAGGTATAGAACATGGCCTGGTCCGGGTCGGGCAGCGCCTGAAGGTGTCGGGCGACCAGCGCGAAGGCATCGTCCCAGTCGATGGGCAGGTACTTGTCGCTGGCGGCGTCGTAGACCATCGGGTGCGTCAGGCGGCCCTGGTCCTCGAGCCAGAAGTCGCTCTGCGCGGCCAGCTGCCTGACCGTGTGCTGCGCGAACAGCTCGGGCCCCGCACGCCGGGCGGTGGCTTCGGCCGCGACCGCCTTCACGCCGTTCTCGCAGAACTCGAAGGCCGAGGCGTGATTGCGGTCGGGCCAGGCGCAACCCGGGCAGTCGAAGCCATCGGGCTGGTTGGCCGACAGCATGGTCTTCGCCCCCTTGAGCGCGATGTTCTGCGCCCGCAGCGCGCGCGTCACGCTGCGCAGCGCGCCCCATCCGCCGGCCGGCCCCTTGTACAACTCGATCTTCTGTTCCTGCATGCGGGCAGTGTTGAGGCCGCCCGCCACAGCGTCAAATTGAATCGCGACATGCAGCGATTCAAAATGGAAATGGCCCCGCCTGCGCGGCCGTGCCGCTCGTTCAGCCCCTGGCCTTGCCCCGCCCGCTGAAGCGCGATTCGAGGAAGTCGAGCAGGGCGCGCAGCGCGGCGCTGTTGTGGCGCCGCTGCAGGTAGGCGGCCGACAGCCACATGTCGCTGCGCACGTAGTCCTGCAGCACCGGCACCAGTTCGCCCTGCTCGACGTGCGGCTGCACCAGGATGTTGGGCATGTAGATCACGCCGAACCCCTGCAGCGCGATCTGGATCAGCGGCGCGCTCTCGGTCGCGTCCATCCGGCTCCTGACCTCGACGTCGAAGGGCTTGCCGTCCACCTCGAAGCGCCACTCGGGGTGGGCGCCCAGCCGCGACTGGGTCAGCGCATCGTGGTCGGCGAGCTCGCGCGGATGCGCCGGCTTGCCCCGCTTCTTCCAGTAAGCCGGCGACGCGCACACCACCAGATGGCCGCGCGCCAGCTTGCGCACGATCAGGTTCTCGTCCTCGATCGGCCCGAAGTGCAATGCCACATCGATCGCGTCCTCGGCCATGTCGATCGCGCGGTTGGTCAGCTCCAGGCTGATGCTGACGTCGGGATAGTGGCCCATGAACTGGCCCAGCAGCTTCGGCAGGTCGCCCTGGCCGGAGCCCAGCGGCGCCGAGATCCGCAGCCGTCCCGTGGGATGGTTGGCATGCTCCTGCACCTCGGCCTGGGTGAGCTCGAACATCTCCATCATCGGCTTGCTGCGTTCGAGCAGCAGCGCCCCGGCGTCCGTGAGGCTCACGGCGCGCGTGGAGCGGTTCAGCAGCCGCACGCCCAGCCGCGTCTCGAGCTCGGCGATGTACTTGCTCACCGTGGCCTTCGACACGTCGAGCTTGATCGCGGCGCGCGAGAAGCTGCCGTGCGAGGCGACCTCGCGGAAGGTTTTGATCAGGTCGAGGCTGTCCATGACAGGCGCGCATTGTCGCCTGTCGCGCCGGTGCCGTAGCCGGCGGCCGCCATCGGTTCGCCACCGCGCCGGATCTGCACCGCGCAATACTTGAACTCCGGGATCTTTCCGAACGGATCGAGCGCCGCGTTGGTCATCAGGTTGGCCGCCGCCTCGTAGTAGGCGAAGGGCACGAACACCGCGCCGCTCGGCGTGCCGTCGTCGCGCCGCACGTGGATCGCGACCTCGCCGCGGCGCGAGCGCACGGTGATCACGTCGCCGGGCACCAGGCCCAGCGCCTGCAGGTCGTCCTGGTTCATCGAGGCCGTGGCCATCGGCTCCAGCGCGTCGAGTACGCTGGCGCGGCGGGTCATGCTGCCGGTGTGCCAGTGCTCGAGCTGGCGCCCTGTGATCAGCACGAAGGGATAGTCGGCATCGGGCCGCTCGGCGGCCGGAATGATGTCGGCCGGCACCAGCTTCACGCGGCCGTCGGCGGTCGGGAAGCTGTCGATGAACACGATCGGCTGGCCCGGATCGTCGGCGTCGAGGCAGGGATAGGTCACGCTCGACTCGCGCTGCAGCCGCTCCCAGCTGATGCCGCTGATGGCCGCGTGCATCGCCTGGCGCATCTCCTCGTAGACCGCCGCGACGCCGGATTCCTCGCCTTCGTAGTTCCAGTCGAGGCCCATGCGCTGGGCGATCTGCTGGATGATCCAGAGGTCGGGCATCGCATCGCCGGGCGGATTCAGCGCCCGTTGGCCGAGCTGCACCATGCGGTCGGTGTTGCTCACCGTGCCGGTCTTCTCGGGCCACGCGCTCGCCGGCAGCACGACGTCGGCCAGCCAGGCGGTCTCTGTCATGAAGATGTCCTGCACCACCAGGTGCTCCAGGCTTGCGAGCGCGTGGCGCGCATGGTTCAGGTCGGGGTCGCTCATGGCGGGGTTCTCGCCCATGATGTACATGCCGCGGACCTTGTGCGGATCGTCGTCGGGCGCCAGCGCCTTGTGCATGATCTCGACCACGGTATAGCCCGGCGCCGCGTCGAGCGGCTGGCCCCAGAAGTCCTCGAACCACGCATGCGCGGCCGCGTTGTCGACCCGCTGGTAGTTGGGGAACATCATCGGGATCAGCCCCGCGTCGCTCGCGCCCTGCACGTTGTTCTGGCCACGCAGCGGATGCAGGCCGGAGCCGGACTTGCCGATCTGCCCGGTGACGCTGACCAGCGCGATCAGGCAGCGTGCGTTGTCGGTGCCGTGCACGTGCTGGCTGACGCCCATGCCCCACAGCACCATCGCGCCCTTGGCGCTGGCGAAGGCGCGCGCGACTTCGCGCAGCGTCTCGGCCGGCACGCCGCAGATCGGCGCCATCGCCTCGGGGCTGTAACCCTTGACGTTCTCGCGCAGGGCCTCGAAATTGCTGGCGCGGGTACGGATGAACTCCTGGTCCACCAAGCCTTCGTCGATCACCGCGTGGATCAACGCATTGAGCATCGCGACATCGGTGTCGGCCTTGAACTGCAGCGTGCGCCAGGCGTGCTTGCTGATGTCGGTGCGGCGCGGGTCGGCCAGCACGATCTTCGCCCCGCGCTTGGCGGCGTTCTTCATCCAGGTCGCGGCCACCGGGTGGTTCGCGGTCGGGTTGGAGCCGATGATGAAGATCAGATCCGCATGCTCGACGTCGTTGACCTGGTTGCTCACCGCCCCGGAGCCCACGCCTTCGAGCAGCGCCGCCACGCTCGACGCATGGCACAGCCGCGTGCAGTGATCGACGTTGTTGCTGCCGAAGCCGGTGCGCACCAGCTTCTGGAACAGGTAGGCCTCCTCGTTGCTGCCCTTGGCGGAGCCGAAACCGGCCAATGCCTTCTTGCCGTGCGTGTCGCGCAGGCCCTTGAGCTTGCCGGCCGTGAAGGCGAGCGCTTCTTCCCAGCTGGCCTCGCGGAAGGCTTCGCTCCAATCGCCGGGCCGCGGTGCCTCGTCGAAGTGCTTGGGCACACCGGGCTTGCGGATCAGCGGCTTGGTCAGGCGCTGCGGATGGTGCGCATAGTCGAAGCCGAAACGGCCCTTGACGCACAGGCGGCCGTGGTTGGCGGGGCCGTCGCGGCCGTCGACGCTGACAATCGTCTCGTCCTTGACGTTGTAGGTGAGCAGGCAGCCGACGCCGCAGAACGGGCACACCGAATCGACCTTGCGGTCGACCTGCTGCGAGCCGATGTGGCTCTTGGGCATCAGGGCGCCGGTCGGGCAGGCCTGCACGCATTCGCCGCAGGCCACGCAGGTGCTGTCGCCCATCGGATCGTCGAGGTCGAAGACGATCTTCGAATGCTCGCCGCGCATCGCGTAGCCGATGACGTCGTTGACCTGCTCCTCGCGGCAGGCGCGCACGCAGCGGTTGCACTGGATGCAGGCGTCGAGGTTGACCGCCATCGCGGGGTGGGAGACGTCGGCCGCGGGCTGTTCGCGGCGCAGGGCCTTGAGCTCGGGGCGCACGGCGATACCGAGCCGGGCCGCCCATTCGCTGAGCTCGCCGTGCGGGCGGGTGGCATCGTCGCCGATCCACTTGTAGCCTTCATCGGGCATGTCGGACAGCAGCATCTCGACCACCATCTTCTGGCTCTTCAGTGCCCGCTCGCTGGTCGCCTGCACCTTCATGCCGGCGCTCACGCTGCGGCAGCAGCTCGGCGCCAGCGTGCGCTCGCCCTCGACCTCGACCACGCAGGCACGGCAGTTGCCGTCGGGGCGCAGGCCGTCGGTGTAGCAGAGATGCGGAATCTCGACGCCATGACGTTCGGCGGCCTTGAAGATGGTCTCGCCCTCGAAGGCCTCGATGGCGCGGCCGTCGAGCGTGAACGCCACCGTCTGCGGCATCAGTTCGGCAATCTTGGCCGGTGCGTTCATTGAATCTCCTGCGGAAAGTACTTCTGGATGCTGCGGATCGGGTTCGGCGCCGCCTGGCCCAGCCCGCAGATCGACGCATCGCCCATCACCTGCGCCAGGTCTTCGAGGGTGGCGTTGTCCCAGGCCGGCGCCTGCATCAGCGCCGCCGCCTTGGCGGTGCCCACGCGGCACGGGGTGCACTGGCCGCAGCTCTCGTGCTTGAAGAATCGCATCATGTTGAGCGCCGCGTCGCGCGCGCGGTCGTGCTGGCTCAGCACCATCACGGCGGCCGAGCCGATGAAGCAACCGTATGGCTGGAGGGTGTCGAAGTCGAGCGGGATGTCGTCCATGCGGGCCGGCAGGATGCCGCCCGATGCGCCGCCCGGCAGGTAGGCGTGCAGCGTGTGGCCGTCCAGCATGCCGCCGCAGTACTCGTCGATCAGCTCCCGCACCGTGATGCCCGCCGGCGCGAGCTTGACGCCCGGGTGCTTCACGCGCCCGCTGACGCTGAAGCTGCGCAAACCCTTGCGCCCGTGGCGGCCGAAGCCGGTCCACCATTGCGGGCCGCGCTCGACGATGTCGCGCACCCAGTAGAGCGTCTCGAAGTTGTGTTCCAGCGTCGGCCGGCCGAACAGGCCGACCTGCGCGATGTAGGGCGGCCGCATGCGCGGTTCGCCGCGCTTGCCCTCGATGCTCTCGATCATCGCGGACTCCTCGCCGCAGATGTAGGCGCCGGCGCCGCGCCGCAGCTCGATGGTCGGCAGCTGGCAGGGCGGATCGGCCCGCAGCGCGGCGAGCTCGGCTTCGAGCAGCGCGCGGCAGTCGTGGTATTCGTCCCGCAGGTAGATGTAGCAGGCCTCGACGCCGGTGATCTGTGCCGCCACCAGCAGGCCTTCGAGGAAGCGGTGCGGATCGCGTTCGAGGTAGGTCCGGTCCTTGAAAGTGCCGGGCTCGCCCTCGTCGAGGTTCACCGCCATGAGCCTGGGGGCCGGCTGGTCGCGCACGATGCGCCACTTGCGTCCGGCCGGGAAGCCGGCGCCGCCGAGGCCGCGAAGGCCCGAATCCTCGAGCGCCCGGAGCACCGCTTCGGCGTCTTCCTCGCCGTTGACCAGCGCGGCCGCCAGCGCATAGCCGCCGTGCGCACGGTAGGTCCGGTAGTCGGTGAAGGGCGGCCGGGCCTCGACCGCCTCGGACGGCGCAGAGAGGCTCTGCCCGGCCAGATCGGCAGGGACGAAATGGGTGTGGCGCGCAACCGTCGGCCGGGGCCCGGCGGCCACCGCCTGCAGCACCTTCTCGGCGTTCGCCAGCGGCACCGCCTGCTGGTGCACCGCCACCGCCGGCGCCTGCTCGCAGCGGCCGATGCAGGGCGCCGCGATCACGCGGACGTCGTCGCGGCCGGCCGCGCCCAACAGGGCGGGCAGGCGCTCGATCAGCGATTGCGCGCCGGCCAGCTCGCAGGCCAGGCCGTCGCACACGCGCACCGTGAGGCCGGGCGCCTGCGCGTCGCCGCGCACGATCTCGAAGTGGTGGTAGAAGGTCGCGACCTCGTACACCTCGGCCATCGGGATGCCGGTCAGCGAGGCCAGCGCCACCAGGTGATGGTCGTGGAGGCAGCCGTGGGCGTCGTTGAGCAGGTGCAACTGCTCGATCAGCAGGTCGCGCCGGTAACCGGCCAGCGGGCGCGGGCCGATCAGCGCGCGCACCTCGGCCAGCGCGTTCTCCTCGGGCTGGCGCCCCTTGAGCTTGCTCTTGCGGCGAATGCGCTCGCGCAACTGGTCGGGCGTGGCGAGCGGGATGGCCTCGATCTTGTTCTGGGTGCCTGGGTGATTCATTGCCTCGGCCGTCTCATGGGGTTGTCCTGCCGCGCGAATCGGCGGCCTCTCCGACTGTCGGCCGCTCGGGCGCGCTTGGCAAATTGAATCCGCACATGGAGTGATTCAATAAAGAAATGAAACGCCGGGCGGTCCGGCGCCCCTCCCCCGGGATCAACCGCGCAAGGCGCCGCTGTGGGCCCCGACTTCGCGCTGCCAGTCCGGGCTCTGGAGCAGCGCCAGCGCCGCATCCAGCGCGCGCGAGGGCCGCACGGCCGTCTGCGTCATGAAGCCGATCGGCGTCAGCACCTCGGGCCCCACCAACGGCAGCGCCTCGAATTGGCCCTGGGCGCGGACCGCATCCACCATCGCGCCCGGCAGCACGGCGCAGACCCGGCCGGACAGCACACTGAGCGCCAGGGTCAGCACCGAGTTGGTCTCGATGGCAGGCGACACGACCGCGCCGGCCGCCTTGAAGGCCTGGTCGACGATCGAGCGGTTGTGCATTTCCGGCGTCAGCAGGCACAGCGGCAGCTCGGCCGCCCGGGCCCACCCGATCGGTTCGCCGATCTGCAGCGCCGCGGCGCCACTGCGCTCGGCGCGGCGCAACAGGAAGTAGTGCTCGACGCTCTGCGGCCAGGCCGTGAGCTTGACTTCGCGCGGATGCATGCGCTCGGTGTAGCCCAGCGCGATGTCGAGCGACAGGTTCTCCAGCCCCGTCTCGAGCTCCAGCGAACTCATCGACAGGACGGTCGGCACGATGCCGGGATGGCGCGCCTGCAGCTGGGCCGCGAAACGGGCCAGCAGAGGGATGGCGGTGGGCACGGCCGCCATTCGCAGGCTGCCGCGGGGAAAGCCCTCCTCGCTCTTCAGAAGTTGCTGCAGCACCTCGTTCTCGTGCAGCATCCGGTGGGCCGCGGCCAGCACGGCCTCACCCTCGTGCGTGAGCCCGGCGTAGGTGCGGCCGCGCTTGACCACCACCACACCGAACTCCGCCTCGAGCGCGCGCAGCGCATTCGACAGCGCCGGCTGCGTGATGTGGCAGGCCTGGGCGGCGCGGCCGAAATGACGGTGCTCCTCGAGCGCGACGAGGTAGCGCATCGAGGCGAGGAGATTCATCGGCGCCGAGGAGGCTTCAGGTGTTCTTCGAGACCGTGATGGTCGGGAACTTGGCCGAGAAGTCCTTGGCCTTCTCGGCGATACCCACCGCCACCCGGCGCGCGACCGCCTTGTAGATGCCGGCCACCTCGCCGTCGGGGTCGGCCACCACGGTCGGCTTGCCGCTGTCGGCCTGGAGCCGGATGTTGATGTCCAGCGGCAGCGCGCCGAGGTACTCCATCAGGTACTGCTCGGCCATCTTGCGGCCACCGTCGGCGCCGAAGATGTGCTCCACGTGGCCGCAATTCGAGCACACGTGCACCGCCATGTTCTCGACGATGCCGAGGATCGGCACGCCGACCTTCTCGAACATCTTGATGCCCTTGCGGGCGTCGAGCAGCGCGATGTCCTGCGGCGTGGTGACGATCACCGCGCCGGTCATCGGCACCCGCTGCGACAGCGTCAGCTGGATGTCGCCGGTGCCCGGCGGCATGTCGACGATCAGGTAGTCGAGGTCCTTCCAGTTGGTCTGGCGCAGCAGCTGCTCCAGCGCCTGGGTGGCCATCGGGCCGCGCCAGATCATGGCTTCGTCCTGGTCGACCAGGAAGCCGATCGACATCACCTGCACGCCGTGGTTCTCCAGCGGCTCCATGGTCTTGCCGTCGTCGCTCTCGGGCCGCCCCTGGATGCCGAGCATCATGGGCTGGCTCGGGCCGTAGATGTCGGCGTCGAGCAGGCCGACACTGGCGCCCTCGGCCGCGAGCGCCAGCGCCAGGTTGGCCGCGGTGGTGCTCTTGCCGACGCCGCCCTTGCCCGACGCCACCGCGATGATGTTCTTGACGTTGGGCATCAGCTGCACGCCGCGCTGTACCGCGTGGCTGATGACCTTGGTCGCGATGTTGACCGAGACGTTCTCCACCCCCGGCACCGACTTGGCGGCGGCCACCAGCGCGCGGCGCATGGCGGGCATCTGGCTCTTGGCCGGGTAGCCCAGCTCGATGTCGAACGAAACCTCGCCCTCGTGGATCTGCAGGTTCTTCAGCGCCCGGGTGCTGACGAAATCCTTGCCGGTATTGGGGTCGAGGACGGTCTTGAGGACCTCCGCGAGCGCCTCTTGCGTAACTGCCATTGATCACTCCTGAATGGCGGGTAGTCTAGTGCGGCGCCGGAAAGGCCGGACGCCGCGCGCCCTTGACCCCTCCGGCACGACCGGTTCGGCAGCTTGCGGGTACGCTCGACCGGCCATGCCGTCGTCCCGCCCAGTCCCCGCCCCCATCCCCGCCACCGGCCTGGTGCTGACCGGCGGCGGCGCGCGTGCCGCCTACCAGGTCGGCGTGCTCCAGGCCCTGGCCAGGCTGCGCCGCACGGCCGGAGCCCGCGCAGGAGGCAATCCGTTCCCGATCATCACCGGCACTTCGGCCGGCGCGATCAACGCGGCCGCACTGGCCTGCGGCGCGGACGACTTCGACGCCACGGTTCGCAGGATCGCGCAGGTCTGGTCCCGGCTCGATCCCGGGCAGGTCTACCGCGCCGACGCACTGATCGGCCTGCGCAGCGACGCGCCCTGGGCGCGACTGCTGTCGGCCGGCTGGCTGGTTGCGCGCTGGCGGCGCAGCGGCCTGCGTTCGTTTCTCGACAACGCTCCGCTGCGCGCGCTGCTCGAACAGATGGTGCCGCTGGACCGGCTGGCCGGACTGATGTCGCAGGGCCACCTCGACGCGCTGGCGGTCACGGCGTCGAGCTACGGCTCGGGCGAGCACGTGACCTTCTATCAGGCAGGTCCGCAGCAGCAGCCGTGGGTCCGATCCCGTCGGCTGGCCGCGCCGGTGTGCTTCGCGCACGAGCATCTGCTGGCGTCGTCGGCGATTCCGTTCGTCTTTCCGGCAACGCCGCTGGACATCGACGGCCACGTCGAGTACTTCGGCGACGGTTCCATGCGCCAGTCCGCGCCGCTGGCCGCCGCCATCCATCTGGGCGCAAGGCGCATCCTGGCCGTCGGCGCGGGTCGCATGCAGGAGCCGGCCCACGCGCTGGCACCCAATGCGCTGAGCGGCTATCCGTCGCTGGCGCAGATTGCCGGGCACGCGCTGTCGAGCATCTTTCTCGATTCGCTGACCGCCGACGTGGAGCGCCTGCAGCGTATCAACGCCACGCTGGCGCTGATCCCGCCCGAGGCGCGCGGCGCCACCGCGCTGCAGCATGTGGAACTGCTGCTGATCGCGCCGTCACAGCGCATCGACATGATCGCCGCGCGCCACGCCCAGGCGTTGCCGGCCGCCGTCCGCGGCCTGCTGGGCCAACCGGCGGTACCGGCCGAGACGGCCGCCCTGAAGGGTTCGGCGCTCGCGAGCTACCTGCTGTTCGAGTCGGCCTTCACGCGGGAGCTGATGGCACTGGGGCGGCGGGACACCTTCAGCCAGCGCGATGCGGTGTGCCGCTTTCTGGGCTGGCACGACACCGCCTGAAGACCCGGTTCGGCAGCGGCATGCCATGGCGCTGCGCTCGGCTCAGGCGGCATTGTCCAGGCGCTTCATCATGCGAACAGCGTCCTCCACATCTTCGTAGTAGCCGGGGCTGGCCCCGTACTCCACGAAGCCGTGCCGGCGATAGAAGGATTTCGCCGGGGCATTCCCGGCCCTTGCCTCGAGCCGTATGGCGCGCATGCCGGCGACGACGGCGGTGGCTTCGAGCCACGCCAGCATGGCTGCCCCGAGGCCGGCCCGGCGTTGCGAGGCCTCGACCGCGAACAGCACGATGTGCGCCTCGTCGTCCCCGTACTGCATGATCGCGAAGCCCAGCAGCACGCCCTGGCGCCGGGCCACCGCCACGTTGGTGGCCGGGTCCCGGATGGCCCGCAGCACGCGCCGCTCGGTCCAGCGCCACGAAAGGCCGCGCTCGATGGCGTCCCGGGACAGCGCCGCGATCGCCGGCGCGTCGGCGGCCTGGGCCAGGGTGATTTCGTAGGCGGCGATCACGGGGAACTCGGGTTGGCGGGAAGACTATAGCCCCGCCACCTAAAATGCCGGGTCCCCTGCTGGCGCAGCCGCCGGCCGCAGCCCGTCCCAGCCCGTTTCTTCCTCGTCCCGAAAGCGCCCCCGCGATGTCCCAGCGCAAGATCTTCGTCACCACCGCCCTGCCCTACGCCAACGGCAAGTTCCACGTCGGCCACATCATGGAATACATCCAGGCCGACATCTGGGTGCGCTTCCAGCGCATGCAGGGCCACATGGTGCACTTCGTGGGTGCCGACGACGCGCACGGCGCGCCGATCATGATCGCGGCCGAGAAGGCCGGCAAGACGCCGCAGCAGTTCGTCGGCGAGATCGCCGCCGGCCGCAAGGAATACCTCGACGGCTTCCACATCCGCTTCGACAACTGGCACTCGACCGACAGCCCCGAGAACACCGAACTCGCGCAGGGCATCTACCGCAAGCTCAAGGCCGGCGGGATGGTCGCCACGCGCACCATCGAGCAGTTCTACGATCCGGTCAAGGGCATGTTCCTGCCCGACCGCTACATCAAGGGCGAGTGCCCGGTGTGCCATGCGAAGGACCAGTACGGCGACGCCTGCGAGGTGTGCAGCAGCGTCTATTCGCCGACCGAGCTGATCAGCCCCTACTCGACGCTCACCGGCGCCACGCCCGAGCTGCGCAGCTCCGAGCATTTCTTCTTCAAGCTGTCCGACCCGAAGGTGGTCGACTTCCTCAAGACCTGGACCCAGGACGGCAAGCTGCAGCCAGAGATGGCGAAGAAGGCCAGCGAGTGGTTCGAGGCCGGCATGGCCGACTGGGACATCTCGCGGGAAGCGCCGTATTTCGGCATCGAGATCCCCGACGCGCCGGGCAAGTACTTCTACGTCTGGCTCGACGCCCCCGTGGGCTATCTGGCGAGCCTGAAGAACCATTTCGACAAGGGCCAGGCCGCCGAGCACTGGCACGCACCCTCGCGCACCACGCAGAGCTTCGACGAGTTCGTCGCCGATCCGGCGGTGGAGCAGGTGCACTTCATCGGCAAGGACATCGTCTATTTCCACACCCTCTTCTGGCCCGCGATGCTGCAGTTCAGCGGGCGAAAGACGCCGAGCCAGGTCAACGTGCACGGTTTCATCACGGTCTCGGGCGAGAAGATGAGCAAGAGCCGCGGCACCGGCATCGACCCGCTGAAGTACCTCTCGATCGGCATGAACCCCGAATGGCTGCGCTACTACATCGCGGCCAAGCTCAACGCCAAGGTGGAGGACGTCGACTTCACGGCCGAGGACTTCATGGCCCGCGTGAACGCCGACCTGATCGGCAAGTACATCAACATCGCCAGCCGCGCCGCGGGCTTCCTCGCCAAGCGCTTCGCCGGCAAGCTGGGCACGGTGTCGGCCGACGGCGCCGCCCTGCTGGCCACGCTGCAGGCCGCCGCGGCGCCGATGCAGGCGCTCTACGACAGCCGTGACTTCGCGCGCGCGCTGCGCGAAATCATGCTGCTGGCCGACAAGGTCAACGAGTACGTCGACCAGAACAAGCCCTGGGAACTGGCCAAGAAGGAGGGCATGGAGGCCCGCCTGCACGATGTCTGCACGGCCTGCATCGAGGCCTTCCGGCTGCTGACCATCTACCTCAAGCCGGTGCTGCCGGCGCTCGCCGCCGAGGTCGAGGCCTTCCTCGCCAGCGAGCCGCTGCTGTTCGCCGATGCCGGCCGCCTGCTCGGCGCCGGCCATGCGATCAAGGACTACAAGCACCTGATGCAGCGGGTCGACGTCAAGCAGCTCGACCAGCTGTTCGAGCCGCCCGCGCCTGTGGCGGCGGCCGAGCCCGACGAAGCCACGCTGCTGCCCGGCGGCGAAGGCATCGCGCCCACCATCACCATCGACGACTTCACGAAGATCGACCTGCGGATCGCGAAGATCGTGGCCTGCCAGAAGGTCGAGGGCTCGACCAAGCTGCTGCACCTGACGCTGGACGCCGGCGAAGGCCGCACGCGCAACGTGTTCTCCGGCATCGCCTCGGTCTACCAGCCCGAGCAACTGGTCGGCAAGCTCACGGTGCTGGTCGCCAACCTGGCGCCGCGCAAGATGAAGTTCGGCATCTCCGAGGGCATGGTGCTGGCCGCCAGCCACGCCGACGAGAAGGCGAACCCGGGCATCCACGTGCTGGAGCCGTGGCCGGGGGCGACGCCCGGGATGCGGGTGCGCTAACGCAGGTTGTTGACCAGCACGAGGTCGGCGAACACCTTGCCGCCGACCGAGATGTGCTCCCGCATGGCTTCCGCGGCATTGTCCGCATGGCCCTGAAGGATCCATTCCACGACCCGCTCGTGCTCTCGTTGCGAGGTGGCCAGGCGTCCCGGTTTCTCGAACAGGCGTCCCCGGTAGGCGGCGATCCGCAATCGAACCGTCCGGGCCTGCTCGACGATGAAGGGATTGCCGCTGGCCCGATAGATCACATCGTGCAGCGCGGCGTTGGCCACCTGGTAGGCGGCTGCGTCCTGTGCGGCCGCGGCAGCGCCCGTGACTTCCAGCGCACGCTGCAGCTCTTCCCTCAGCGCCGGGCCGATGCGTAGCGCGGCCAGCCGCGCCAGCACCCCTTCCAGTTCGCCGAGCGCTTCCATCATCGCGACCAGTTCGCTCGCTCGCAGCTGACGCACGTAGATGCCGGAACGCGGAACGATGTCGACCAGGCCGCGCGCACTCAGCAAAAGCAAGGCCTCGCGAACCGGCGTGCGCGAGGTGTTGAAGCTCAGCGCGAGCGCCTTTTCATCGATGGGCATGCCTGGCGAGAGCGTTCCTTCATGGATGTCCTGCTCGAGTCGACTCCGGATCTGGTCCTGAAGGCTGCCGCTTTCGAGGGTTTTCGAGGGTTGCATGGCAATCACGATATTAGTTAACCTAACAGATATATCAACACACCAATTTCATACATCAATGCTCCCCTCCCTCCACATCGACGGCTCGGTCGCCACCCTGACGCTGCGCCGTCCGGAGGTCGCGAACAAGCTCACACCGCCGGACCTGCCTGAGCTGCTGCGTCATTTCGACACCGTGAACCGGACTGAACAGGTATTGGTGCTGGTTCTTCGCGCCGAAGGAAAGCATTTCTGCAGTGGCTACGATATATCAGAGGTGGCGGCCAGCAGCCAGACCGAGGGCAGCAGTTTCGGTGCGATGGTGGACGCACTGGAGAATTGCCGCGCCATCACCATCGCCGCCATCCACGGCGGCGTGTTCGGCGGCGCCACCGACCTGGCCCTGGCCTGCGACTTCCGCGTTGGCGGCAGGCGATCGGAAATGTTCATGCCGGCGGCGCGCCTGGGCCTTCACTACTACCAGAGCGGCCTCGAGCGCTACGTCTCGCGGCTGGGACTGGACACCGCCAAGCGGCTCTTCCTGACCGCCGAGAAGCTGGACGGCGAGGCCATGCGTGACTGCGGCTTCCTGACGCACTGGGCCGAGGGCGAATCCATCGCCGCGGAGGTCGACCGGCTTCGCGCATCGCTGACCGCGATGGCCCCGCTTCCGCTGCTCGGCATGAAGAAGCACCTGAATCGAATTGCTCAGGGCCGCGCTGACGCGGCCTCGATCCGCGACGAGGTGCAGCGCTCGGTCGCCTCGGAGGACCTCGCCGAAGGCGGCCGAGCCTGGAAAGAAAAGCGCCAGCCAGCCTTCAAAGGCCGCTGACCCCCACACACCCACAAGACTGGAGACATCCCATGAACCGACGCCGTCTGATCTCGATGGCCGCCGCCGCATGGCTGGCGGCACCCCTGTGCGCGGTCCATGCCGCGGACTATCCGGCCCGGCCGATCACCTTGGTGGTGGGCTTTCCCGCCGGGGGCGGCGCCGACACGGTGGCGCGCATCGTGTCCGACAAGCTTGGCAAGATCCTCGGCCAGGCCGTCATCATCGACAACAAGCCCGGTGCGGGCACGACGATCGCGTCGGACTTCGTGGCACGCGCGGCACCGGACGGCTACACGCTGCTGCTCGGCAGCAGCAATCTCTATGGCAGCGACAAGCTGCTCTACAAAGGCGTGAAGTACGACGGGACCAGAAGCTTCACGCCGATCTCCCGCTGGAGTTCGGCGCCCATGCTGCTGGCGGTCCACAAGGATGTGAGCGCCAGGACCGTGCAGGAACTGATCGCCGAGGCACGGCAGAACCCTGGCAAGCTCGCCTATTCATCCTCGGGCAACGGCGTCGTGACGCATCTGGCCGCGCTGTCCTTCGAGAAGGCGGCCGGCGTGAACATGTTGCACGTGCCGTTCAAGGGCGGCGCGCCCTCGCTGCAGGCGGTGGCGAGCGGCGACGTGCAGTTGACCTTCGGCACCCCGCCCTCGGTTCTGCCGATGGCCCAGGGTGGAAAGCTGCGCGTGCTCGCGGTCACGTCGGCGCAGCGCTCGCCGCTCTTCCCGGCGATCCCGGGCATGTCCGAAGCCGGCGTCAAGGGCTATGACTACACCTTCTGGTTCGGCCTGTTCGGACCGGCCGGCCTGCCGCCCGAAGTGGCAAAGAAGCTGTTCGACGCCAGCACGGCCGTGCTGACCGACCCGGAGGTCAAGGCGCGGATGGAAAAGTCCGGCAACGAAGCGGCACCCTCCAGATCGCTCGCCGAGTTCCGCGAATGGGCCCTGGCGGAAGGCGCGAAGTCGAAGGAACTGACGGAGCGCTCGGGCGCGACCAACGAATGACACAAGACACCTCCGCCAGCGGCGGCCCGCTCCAGGGCTTCACCGTGATCGACCTGACCCGCGTGCTCGCGGGTCCCTACTGCACGCTGCTGCTCGCCGACCTCGGCGCGCGCGTGATCAAGGTCGAGCAGCCCGGCAGCGGCGACGACGCGCGCCAGATCGGGCCTTTCGTGGAAGGCGAATCCGCCTACTTCATGTCGGTCAATCGGAACAAGGAATCGATCGCGCTGGACCTGAAGGCGAGCGCTGACCGCGCGGTCTTCGAATCGCTGCTCGCGAGCGCCGACGTATTGGTCGAGAACTTCAGGCCTGGCACCATGGAAAAGCTGGGCTATGGCTGGGAGGCTCTTCACGCGCGCTTTCCCAATCTGGTGTTCACATCGATCTCCGGGTTCGGCCAGACAGGGCCGTACAGCAAGCGTCCGGCTTACGACATGGTGGTGCAGGCGATGGGCGGCATCATGAGTCTCACGGGTCATCCCGGTTCGCCGCCCACGCGGGTGGGCGTCTCGATCGGAGACCTCGGCGCCGGGCTCTATGCAGCCATCGGCACGCAGGCGGCGCTGCTGCAGCGCGCCCGCACCGGCCGCGGCGAGCGCGTGGACGTCGCGATGCTGGACTGCCAGGTGGCGCTGCTCGAAAACGCGATCTCCCGCCTGGACGCCGATGGCCGTGCCCCGGGGCCGATCGGCTCGCGCCATCCCTCCATCACGCCTTTCGATGTCTTCCGCGCGTCCGATGGCTGGTTCGTGATCGCGGCCGGCAACGACGCGCTGTTCCAACGGCTCTGCATGGTCCTGGACCTGCCCGCGCTGCGCGATGACCCGCGCTTCGCCACCAATCCCGATCGCTGCCTGAACCACGAGTGCCTCAAGACGATGCTCGAGGAACGGCTGGCCTCGGCCCCCTGCGCCCACTGGCAGGAACTGCTGATGTGCAACAGCATTCCGACCGGCGCCTACAACGATGTCGCGGCAGTGGTCAACGACCCGCAGATCCTGGCGCGCGAGATGCTGGTACAGGTGCGCACGCAAGGCGGACGATCGGTCACCGTGGCCGGCAATCCGGTGCATGTCGGGGCGCACCGCACGCCGTTGACCCGGCACCCGCCGCGGCTGGATCAGGACCGCGACGCCATCCTCTCGGCGCTGCCGCGCTGAGAACGGTCGCCTTGCCTGTGCGCGAGAGGACAATGCGCGCATGCAGATCACCGTCCTTCCTCGCCTTCGGCTCGCGGCCCTGATCCTGGCCATCGCGCCCTTGCTCCCGGGCTGCGCAGTGGTGAGCGTCGCGAGCACCGCCGTCAGCGTCGGTGCCGGGGCGGTAGGCCTCGCGGCCGACGCCGCGATCGGCACCGTGCGCATCACGGGCAAGGCGGTCGGCGCCGCCGCCGATGCGGTGCTGCCTGGCGACGCCGACTGAGCGCGATCCCTGGCGTCCACAATGACGCCATGACCTCGCACCTGAAGCTCGCACCCTTCCGGCCCCGACTGATCGACGCGCTGGCGGGCTACGACAAGGGCCGCTTCCTCAAGGACGTCGGCGCCGGCATCACGGTCGGCATCGTCGCGCTGCCGCTGGCGATGGCCTTCGCGATCGCGTCCGGCCTCAAGCCCGAGGCCGGCATCTGGACCGCGATCATCGCCGGCTTCCTGATCTCGGCCCTCGGCGGCTCGGCGGTGCAGATCGGCGGACCGGCCGGCGCCTACATCGTGATCGTCTACGGCATCGTCGACCGCTACGGCGTGGCGAACCTGCTGATCGCCACCGCCTGCGCCGGCGTGCTGCTGTTCCTGATGGGACTGTTCCGCCTCGGCACGCTGGTGCGCTACGTGCCGCTGTCGATCGTGGTGGGCTTCACCAATGGCATCGCGGCGCTGATCCTGATCTCGCAGCTGAAGGACTGGCTGGGACTCTCGATCGCGAAGATGCCGGCCGACATGTTCTCGCAGATCCACACGCTGGCCACGAACCTCGGCAGCTTCAATCCGCATGCGTTCGCACTCGGCCTGGCCTGCCTGCTCGGCCTTGCCGCCTGGCCGCAACTGCTGCTCGCCGGCACCTGGGTCGGCCGCGCGGTGCACCGGGTGCTGGGCCGCGTGGCCCGGTCGCGCGTCGCGCAGGCCGGCTCGCGCATGCCGGGGCCGATCGTCGCGCTGGTCACGCTGACGCTGGTGTCCTGGGGTTTCAGCCTGCCGGTGGAGACCATCGGCACGCGCTTCGGCGGCATCCCCGACGGCCTGCCCGGCTTCGCGCTGCCCGCGTTCTCGTGGGAGACGGTCAAGCAGCTGGTGACCCCGACCCTCACCATCGCCGCGCTGGGCGCCATCGAATCGCTGCTGTGCGCCCGCGTGGCCGACCAGGTCGGCGGGCTGCCGCGCCACGATCCCAACCAGGAGCTGATGGCGCAGGGCATCGCCAATGCGGTCGCCCCCTTCTTCGGCGGCATGCCGGCCACCGGCACCATCGCCCGCACCGTGACCAACGTGCGTGCCGGCGCCAGCTCGCCGATCGCCGGCATCGTGCATGCGCTGACGCTGCTGGTCGTGGTGCTGCTGGGGGCGCCGCTGGCCCGGCACGTGCCGCTGGCGGTGCTGGCGGGCATCCTGGTCTTCGTGGCCTGGAACATGGGCGAGTGGCGGGAGTTCTCTCCGCACAGGCTGCGCCTCTTCAGCCGCCATTACCGGCTGCTGATGCTGGGCACCTTCTTCCTCACCGTGGTGTTCGACCTCACGGTCGCGGTGCAGGCGGGCATCGTGCTGGCCTGCGCGCTGTTCGTGCAGCGCATGAGCACGCTGTTCAGCGTCGAGATGGTGTCGCTGGAGCCACCGGTGCTGACCTTCAAGCTCTACGGGGCGCTGTTCTTCGGCGCCGCGGCCAAGCTGGACTCGACGGTGCAGGCCGTCGAACGAGCCCCGCGCGGCATGACGGTGGTGCTCGACGCGATGCACCTCATCTCGCTGGACACCACCGGGCTCGACGCCCTGCGGCAGGTGCACAAGGCGGTGCTGGGGCGCGGCGGCATGCTGCGCATCGACTCGCTGCAGCCCCAGCCGCTCGAGGTGATCGAGCGCTCGGGCTTCGCGGCGGAACTGGCCGCGGGCGCCACGAGCGCGCACGAGGAAATGGTCACCCAGGCGCCATCGCGGTCAACGGGGCATTGACCCGCGCCACTTCGTCGACGTTCAGCGTTCCTGTCGCCGCCCGGAGCCGTCCGTAGCCCGAAGGCTATTTATAGCTAAGCGTGAATGTTGCCGTGCCGTCGGCGCGGCCCGCCGTCACTGCGCTACCGGTCTGGTAGTAGCGCGCGGTATACGGCAGCACGTAAGCGCCGTCCTTCGACGGCCCAACCAGCACTTCGCCGCCGAACGTGACGGGCGCGGCCTTCGCGTCCAGCACCTGGATGCCGACACCACCCGCGATGCCCGTGCCGCCCGTGATCTTCAGCACGCCCGGCGCGGTGGTCGCCGGATCCTGCTGCGCATCCATCCGCAAATAGATGAAGTTCTGGGCGTTCTGGCCCGGCTGGCAGTTCAGCTGGATCTTGAAGGGCTTGTCGCCGGCGGTGGTCCCCACGCCCTCGAAGCGACTACGCGCCACCTTGCCGAGCGGCACCGAAATGTTGCGCGAGCCCGTGTCCACGGTGCATGAGGGCGTGATGATCGTGATGCCGTTGCCATTGAGAAAGGTGGTGATCGCCGACATGGAGGGATCGCCATCGCCGTAGTAGCGGGTGTAGGTGCCCGCGGCGAGCGGGCCGTTGCCGGTGGCGGGCCCCGTCTTGAACAGCTCCACCTTGAACTGCGAATAATTCACGAGGACGGTGGTGGACGTGGAAATCGGGAGGACGTGTGGGTAGTAAACCGTGTTGGTCGATGAAATCACACGCGACAGCCGGATGCCGACACCCGTCACTGCCGTCGAA
Source organism: Variovorax sp. M-6 (assembly GCF_052114385.1). Lineage (NCBI taxonomy): Bacteria > Pseudomonadati > Pseudomonadota > Betaproteobacteria > Burkholderiales > Comamonadaceae > Variovorax > Variovorax sp. M-6. The sequence goes on from NZ_JBFREQ010000019.1 coordinate 90,653, forward strand.
AAGATATGAGGTTCGCCGCCGAGCACCAGCGCGCCCTGCAGCATCACGCCGGTCGCTACGCCTTGATTGAAGGTGCAGTTGTACATGAGTTCTTCAACGCCACCGCCCTTGATTGGAATCGGGAACGTTTTGTCCGCCAGGCGCGCACCCACCGCCGTGTTCGGGGGAATGATTACGCGGCCCATGTCCATGTTGATGAAGCGCTCGGTAAAGCTGGGGGCGCGCGTGCATGCCGCCCAAGCGCCATGCGTGCTGCTCAGCAGGCACAAGGCCAGCAGGACCACGCGCGCGGGGCCGCGCGACAGGGTCTTCATCGGTGCGACTCGGAGCTTGCTCATTTCATTCCTTTGGTTTGGCTTCGCCCGAAGCGACAGGCGTGGCGAGTGCGCCCGGCGCGGCACACTGGCCGTCCAGCTGGCGGATCGGCGGCGGCTGCTCTTCGTCGGGCAAGCTGTAAGGCACGGTGCACTGCTCTCTGTCGCCCTTCCCCCAGATCACCTTCAACTGGCCTGAACTGGCGGCGCCGGTGACAAAGGCCTGGCCGTCCGGGCCGACGATGCCGACCTCCTGGCCCGCCTCGTTCTCGATCTTCGAGCCCAGGGGCAGCACCCGGCCGTTCGGGTCGGTCAGCGTCATCAGCAGGCGCAAGCCCACCGAGGTTTCGAACTTCGCCAGCACGACCGCGCCGCGTGTCGGCACCACATCCAAGGCCGCGTTCTTCACCTCCACCGTGTCGCCCAGGTCGCCGGTGCGAAGGGCGACGCGGTTGATGCGGTACGGGCTCAGGTTGGCAATGACGGCGTGGCCCTGTCCGTCGGTGGCCACGCCCGCCTGCGACTCGAGGCCGATGCCCTGCGCCTTGGGCACCTGCACCAGCGCCATGGTTTCACCGAGCGGCTGCGACAGCGTGGCGCCGCCGCCATGCACCAGCAGTCCCCCCGACATGCCGAAGGTGGTCTGGCCGTAGCCACGGCCCTGCGATCGGCCGATGTCGAATCGGCCCACCGGCGAGAGGTAGCTGGCGCTCGCGCTGCCGTTGCCGCCTTGCTGGTTCGCATGGCCGGCCGTCACGTTGTAGGTCAGGCGACTGTCGTCGAAGGCGGAGCCATAGATGGCGGCCTGCTGGTTGACACCTCCCTTGTCGGCACGGGTCACCGAGTACTGGGCGTTGGCGCGCGTGCTGCCCAGCGGGATGGTCAGCATCACGGAGATCTGCCGATTCGATGGCGCGTTCAGGTTGGTGCTGTAGTTGTAGAACACGCTGTAGCCGAACTGCTTGTAGTTGCCCGAGTAGCCGACCTGCACCAGGCGGTCCGTGCCGCTGGTGCCCCAGTAGCTCTGCTGCCGGGCCGAAGCGAACACGCTGCCCTTGTCGGCGATCTGCTGCGACACGTCCAGGCGCAGCTCATTGCGGCGGCTGTTGAACGGGGTCGCGGGCAACAGATCCTGCATCTGCACGGCTTCCTGGAAGGTGCGGTAGCCGCTGGTCGAATAGCGGTAGCCTGCGATCCGGAAGTTGGTGCCCGAGGAGATGAACGACTTGGCATAGAGAAAGCGCAGCGACTCCCCGGTGTGGCTGGCGTCGTTGCGATCGGTGGTTCGCGCGCTCGTCAGGTCGACCGACACCGCACCGAAGTCGCGCAGGTTCTTGCCGACGCCGGCCAGCACCGCCTGGTACATGTTCGCGGCCGTCAGGCCACCATAAAGCGAGAACTCGTTGCCCATGCCGTGCGCCAGCGTGCCCTGGGCGAAGTAAGGCTGCGACCGCGCGGGACGCGAGCCGCCGAACGAGGCCTCGAGGTAGCCGTAGCCGTTGCGGTACTTGCCCACCGTGGCCGAATAGCGCCAGGTGCCTTCGCGCAGCAGCGTCGGCACGGCGGAAAAAGCCTGGATGTACCGGGTCTGCCGGCCGTCGGCCTCGGTGATGGTCACCTCGAGGTCGCCGCTCGACGCGGTGGGATAGAGGTCGTCGAGCACGAAGGCCCCGGGTGCCACATAGGTGCTGTAGACGATGTAGCCGTTCTGCCGCACGGTGACGCGCGCATTGGTCTGCGCCACGCCGCGGATCGTCGGTGCATAGCCTTGCATGCTGTCGGGCAGCATCGCGTCGTCGGACGCAATCTGCGCGCCGCGAAACTGGACGCTGTCGAAGAAGTTGCCGGGCGTGGTGCCTTCACCCAGCAGCAGTTGGCCCTTGATGGACGCCAGGTCGCGCTGCACGTAGGAGTTGATCGACTGCCAGCGGCTGCGGCCGGCAACGTTGTTGTTGTAGGTCGAGAAGTTGCGAAAGCGCCAGTCGCCGGCATTGAAGCCGGCGCGCAGGCCGGCGAACAAGGTTTCGCGCTGGATCTGGGCGCCTGCCAGGTTGTTGTCGAGCGCCGCATTGCCGTCGAAGATGTTCTGCTGCATCTGCAGCTGCCGCTGGACCGACAGGTTGCTGCTGTAGTTGCTGCCGCTGTTGCGCCCGTAGTTGAGCTGGTAGTCCAGCATGCCGGCGGTGATGCCCTTGTCCCACTTCTCCGGAGCCACGGCACCGCGTGCCGAGCGCTTCAACGCGGCTTGCGGAATGCTGACATACAGGCGCTGCTTGCCGCCGTCGTAGCTCACCGCCGAGTCGGGAATGATGTTGGCAAGTTCGATGCAGGCCTCGTCCGAGGCGGTGGCGAGCGCGGGGAACACCGGCACGTTGACGCCCCATGCCTCGAGCAGGTCGCGCGTCAGGCAGGGCACGGCGTCGTTCTTGCCTTCCTGCTCGACGAAGCGGACTTCGCTTTGCCCCACGCCGCGTTCGTTCAGCGACACGTCGACCATGTAGGTGCCGGCCGTCACGCGATTGCCGAAGGCGAACAGCGACAGGTCCGCAGTGGGTTGGTCGCCGCCGGTGCCGAGAAACTGCTCGTTGAAGGTCGAGGCGGCAAATCGCTCCTGCGCATGGGTCGGCGCCGCGCCCAGCGCCGCCAGCAGCGCGGCGCACAGCGTCAGCCGGAACGGTGCGCGGGACAAGGAGAGTGCGTGGCGCACGGTCCGGCCTCTTACGGCTTGGCCGTGTCCGCGGGAGGCGGGACCAGCTCGGCCTTCACGGCCACAGGCTCGGTGCCGACAGGCACCTGGACCCGCTCCCGGGGCGTTTCGCCGCCGTAGTCGTTGAGCGTGGTGTACGAGACCTGGATCGCTTGCGGCGTCTTGACGGCATCGAGCGGATACGACATCTCGCCAAACGGCGGCACCATGTTGGCATTGATCTCCTGCTGGCCGCCGTTGATCGTCAGTCCGGTGAAGGTCACGTGATAGGCCGAGTCATTGCCGATCTTGAGCACCGCACCCTGGCCACTCTCGCCCACGCTCACGGCCCACTTGAGATGCGTGCGGGCGTCTGACGACTTGCCGGGCAGGTTCGCAGGACGGTAGAAGAGCTTGATGCGGGTGCGCACCGCGATCTGCAGCGTGTTCTCTTCCTTCGACTTCTCGGGAATCTCCTTGACGTTGAGCCAGAACACCGATTCGCGGTCGGCCGGCAACCCGCCGCCCACGCGCATGATCCGGAGGATGTTTTCCATGCCGGGGTCGAGGCGCGACAGCGGCGGCGTCACGAGCAGCGGGGTTTTGTTTTGACCTTCGCCGGCATCGATCCAGGCCTGGACCACGTAGGGGGAGGTGCCAGTGTTCTTCGCCGGGATGGAGGCTTCGCGGTCCTTCTCGCCGAGGATCACGCGGGTGCCGCCGACCATCACGCTGGGACGGGCCGGCCAATGGAGACTCAGCATCAGCAGCAGACCGAAGGCCCACCGAAAGCAGTTCTTTTTGTGCATACAAGATTCCTCGCCGCGCATCGAACGCGCGGGGCACGCAGGCCCTGGCACAACGGCGCATCGAGATCAACATCGACTCACCGCCGTGGAGCAGAAAATGGGAGGGGCCGACACCGGCCGCCGCAGGCGTACTGCCTGGAGGCACGGCGTCAGGCCTGGCGAACATCACGCGGCGGCTGAAGCGCCAGGCGCTTCGGCCGCCGCAGATGACGCAGGCTTGTCGGCTTAGTTGTAGTGGACGGTAAACATCGCCGAAGCGTTGGCCGGGCCGACCGTCACATCAGCCTGGGCCTTGGTCGACACGTAGGCAGCCTTGAACTTCAGGGAGTTGGTGCCTTCACCCAGAACGTACAACTGAGACTCCGAACCGAGCGCAATCGGGGTGCCAGCCGAATCGCTCAATGCCACCGCCACGCCCGTAGCGGAGGCCACACCGACCTGGCCGGCGTTGGCAATGGCAATGGCGCCCCCCGCGAGGGCGTCCTGCTGGGCTGAGAACGATACTCTTGCCCCCCTGGCGCTGGCGCTGCAGTTGAGCAGGTCGATGGTGAAGTTGGCCTCTGGGGCCTTCGTGCCCACGGAGGTGAACACGTTGCGCGAGATCTTGCCGAGCGGCACGACCTTGTTCTGGCTGGCGGGCGAAATCGAGCAAACCGAGTCGGTGATTTCGCCGGTGAAGTTGATCGTGCCGTCGGCTGCGAAAGCACCTTGCGACAACACACCAGCAATGGTCAGTGCTGCGAGCTTGATGAAACTGGTTTTCTGCATTTGTATTCCCTGAGGATGGAAAGAACTAAAAATAGAAAGAGCCTGTACAGGGCAGGCAGAACGTTAGGGCCAAGGCCCCAGGATTGGTCGTCAGCAGAAACGTTTGGGAAATTGCCGCTAGCGAAGCCGGAGGCTTCGCACAGGGCGAACTGAACAATCCACCCCTCAGACGGCCGCCCCGGTGCGCTGCACCGACGCGAAGCCCATGCCCGTGGGCGGTTGCCATCTTGGGCCGCGGGGCGGCACGCTCTCGGTCGCGACGCAGTTCGCTCCTGCTGCCAGCGTTGCGAGCGGCGTCATCCTGACCGTGGCCTGCGACTGAGACGGAAAGCCCGGCCTCGGTTCTGCCCGAAACAGCGGCAGGGACGCCGCTAAGGCGCCTCGGTGCCCCGGTCGGGCGAAGACCCCGAGCCCACCACGCGCTGATCGTCGTCGAGCGTGGCGGTGAACACCATCGGCGAATTCGGCGGCTGGACCCAGCGCCATTCCCACGCGGTTTCCTTCTTGAGCGGATACGGCGTGCGCCGGGCCGGCTTGCCCAGCAGCTTGCGCAGGTCTTCCATCGCCATGCCCGGCTTCACCTTGGCGAAGTTCGCGGGGGTGAGCACCTGGCGCAGGGCCGTCATCCGGCCGTCGGGCCCGATCGTGATCATGTAGTTCTTCTGCCCCTGCGGCTGGCGGTTGTACTCGAACACCCGGCCCTCGGGCGCATCCCAGATGTTCTCGGGCTGGCCGAAGCGCGCGCGCACGTCGGCCTCGGTCGCCACGCCCTCCTCCAGCTCCGCGATGCGCTGCGGGTCGCAACCCGCGAGGGACAACACCGCAGCCAGCCAGCCCACCGCGATCCGCGCCCGGTTTCGTCGCCGCACCGCTCAGTTCTGCGCGAAGCAGTAGAGCAGGCCTGCGCCGCCGGTGCTCTTGAGCGCATCCAGGCTGCAACCCCGGGTGGCATGCGAGGAGTTCCACGACATCGACGCCGGAGGGGCGTTCGTGCCCATGCGGTTGTGATGGCCGACGATGGCCGAGCCGTCGCCGCTCTGGGTCCAGTTGCCGCAGGTCGTGTCCTTGCCATCGCTCAGCGCGCGGCCGTCGGGCGACGAGCCGGTCAGGATGTCATGCTGGTTGACGGGGTCGCCGCTCGCACTGACGACTTCGCCTTTTTCGGTCAGCGCCGTCTGCTTGTTGATCTTGTTGTCGCCATGCAGTTCGTCAATGTTGCTGGCGATCAGTTCGCCCTTGACGTTGTACCAGGGCCCGCTGCCGACCCGGTCGCGCGCGTTCACGGCCGGGCTGGTCGCCGTCGCGGTGCTGCTGAGGTAGGCGCGCCAGGTGCGCCCGCCGGCGCCGACACTGGTTGCGAGGCTCTGGCAGTAGCGGTCGGCACCCGCCAAGCCGCCGAAGTCGGCGCCCTTGCCCGGATTCACGCTGGTGATGAAGAAGCTCATCTTGCTCTGCGGCGTGGCGGGTCCGCTGCTGCTGCAGGCCGCCACCACCAAGGCAACAACAGCGGCGGCGGCGAAAACCATCGAATGTCGGCGCTTCATGAGCGTTTCTCCTGGGTTTGGAATCGGAGCCGCCACGCTAGCGCATGCCGACGGCGGCTTCAAGGCGGATTCCACCCGGTAAAATCCGCGCCAAAGGTCCTATTGCATGTCCATCTTCGCCCGCCCCCACTACACGTCCGAAATCACCAACTTCATCGAACAGATGAAGGAGCGGAAGCCGACGCTGGAGGCCGAACAGCGCGCCGGCCGTGCCCTGCTGTGGGACAAGCACCTCGACCGCGGCCTGCTCGAAGAGTACAGCGAAGCCAATGTGCCGCAGCAGCCCTACGTCTACCAGACCCGCGTCAAGTAAGTGACCATCCGCGCCGTTCCGGGTTCCGGCGCCCGTCGCCAGGGCGAGGGCGGCGCGTCGGGCAAGGGCGCCCGTTCGGCGCCGGACGAGGTCATCGCGGACGATGGCGCCGTCGTGGTCGCCGCGATGCCCGACGTCATCGACCAGGTCGCGCTGGCCCGCCTCTACGGCGAGCCGCTGTTCGCGCTGCCGAACGACCTCTACATTCCGCCCGAGGCGCTGCAGGTCTTCCTGGAGGCCTTCGAAGGCCCGCTCGACCTGCTGCTCTACCTGATCCGCAAGCAGAACTTCAACATCCTCGACATCCCGATGGCCGGGCTGACGCGGCAGTACCTGAGTTACGTCGACGAGATCCGCCAGACCAACCTCGAGCTCGCCGCCGAATACCTGCTCATGGCGGCGATGCTGATCGAGATCAAGTCGCGCATGCTGCTGCCGCCAAAGAAGTCGGCCGAGGGTGAGGAAGCCGAGGACCCGCGCGCCGAGCTGGTTCGCCGCCTGCTCGAGTACGAGCAGACCAAGCTGCAGGCCGCCTCGCTGAGCGCCATGCCGCAGGCCGGACGCGACTTCTGGAAGGCACAGGTCTACATCGAGCAGTCGCTCAAGCCGCGCTTCCCGGACATGAACGTGGTCGACCTGCGCGACGCCTGGGCCGACATCCTGAAGCGTGCCAAGCTCGTGCAGCACCACAAGATCTCGCGCGAGGAGCTCAGCGTGCGCGAGCACATGAGCATCGTGCTGCGGCACCTGCAGGGGCGGCAGTTCGTCGAGTTCGAGAAGCTGTTCGACGTCACGCGCGGCACGCCGGTGCTGATCGTCACCTTCATCGCGATGCTCGAGCTCGCGAAGGAGACCCTGATCGACATCACGCAGGCCGAGGCCTTCGCGCCGATCTACGTGCGGCTGGCCTACGCGCCGGCTTGATTCATTGCCTTTCGGGCCGGTTCAGGCGGATTCGACGCCCGGCTCGCGCCCCATCAGCCCGGCCACCGCCTCCGCCGGCCTGACCCGCCCGTCCAGCACCGCCACCACGCTGTCGGATATCGGCATTTCGATCCCCAGGTGCCGCGCCCGCTGCACCACGGTGCGCGCGCAGTAGACACCCTCGGCCACGTGCCCGAGCGAATCCACCGCCTGCGACAGCGACCGGCCCTGCGCCAGCAGCAATCCGACCTTGCGGTTGCGCGACAGGTCGCCGGTGGACGTGAGCACCAGGTCGCCGAGGCCGGACAGCCCCATGAACGTGTCGGCCCGGGCGCCGAGAGCGACGCCGAAGCGGGTCATCTCGGCCAGGCCGCGCGTGATCAGTGCGGCCCGCGCATTGAGCCCGAGGTCGAGGCCGTCGGCCAGGCCGGTGGCGATCGCGAGCACGTTCTTGACCGCACCGCCGACCTCGACGCCGACGATGTCGTCGTTGGCATAGACCCGCAGCGCCGGGCCGTGGAAGGCCGCGACCAGTGCCTCGCGCACGCGGGCATGCGCACTGGCTGCCACCAGCGCGGTGGGTCGGGCCTGCGCCACCTCCTGCGCGAAGCTCGGGCCGCTCAGCACGCCGGCCAGCAGCCCGGGCGCCACCCGGGCCTGGATCTCGTGGGCCAGCAGGCCAAGTTCGCCGGAGCCGGTCTCGGCCGGCTCGACGCCTTTCGAGAGCCAAGCCACCAGGCAGGCCGCATCGCGCAGCTGACCGAGCTGACCGCGCAGCGCCGCCATCGGCGTCGCCACGATCACCAGGTCGGCGCCTTCGGTCGCCGACAGCGCCGCGCCGGCCTGGAGGGTCAGCGAGGGAGGGAATGCGAAGCCGGGCAGGTAGCGCGCGTTCTCGCGCGCCTGCGCCATCGCGCGGACCTGCTCGGCATCGCGCGCCCAGAGCGTGACCGCATGCCGGCCGGAGGCATTGATCGCCAGCGCCGTGCCCCAGGCGCCGGCGCCGAGCACGCAGATCTTCATCGGCGGCAGGCGCTGCGCCGGATTTACTGCGTGACGATCGGCGAGGCCTGGCCGGCGGCCTGGGCCTGCTGCTGCTCGAACATCGCCTGGAAGTTGATCTCGGCCAGGTGCACCGGCGGGAAGCCGCCGCGCTGGATCACGTCGGCCACGTTGCCGCGCAGGTAGGGGTAGACGATCTGCGGGCAGGCGATGCCGAGGATCGGGCCCATCTGGTCATCGGGCAGGTTGCGGATCTCGAAGATGCCGGCCTGCTTGGCCTCGACCAGGAACACGGTCTTGTCGTTGATCTTGGTCTGCACGGTGGCCGACACGGTGATCTCGAAGATGCCGTCGGTCACGGGCTGGGCGTCGACGCCGAGCTGGATGTCGACGGTGGGCTGTTCCTGTTCGAGCAGGATGGCCGGCGAATTGGGTTGCTCGAGCGACAGGTCTTTCAGGTAGACGCGCTGGATCTGGAAAACGGGATCTTGTGCTTGCTGGTCGGCCATGGCTCTAACTTTCGAGAATCAAAACGATGCCCGCCCCGGGGGGTCTCCCGGTGCGGGCTGCTGAAGTAACTGGTGATTATCGCCCGCCGGATCGGGCTCAGGCGCCCTGCAGCAACGGCGTCAGGCCGCCGCGCCCGTCAAGCGCAATCAGGTCGTCGCAGCCGCCGACATGGGTCTCGCCGATGAAGATCTGCGGCACGGTGCGCCGGCGCGTGAGGTCCATCATCGTGGCGCGTGCCTGGGGATCGCTGTCGATGCGGATCTCCTCGATCTGCTCGACACCCTTGGACTTGAGGATTTGCTTCGCGCGAATGCAGTAGGGGCAGACGGCGGTGGTGTACATCTTGACGGCTTGCATCGGGACTATCTTGTGGAGGGTCAGGCCTTTTCAAGCGGCAGGTTAGCGTCTTTCCACGACTTGAGTCCGCCTGCGACCGCTTGGGCTTGCTCGTAGCCGAGTTTCTTGGCAGTGGCCACGGCGCGCTGGGCGCGCGACCCGCTTGCACAGACGAGCAACAAGGGCAACGACTTGTTCTTGACCGCCGTCGGCAGTTTCTGCTCGAGCTGGTTCAGCGGCACGTTCTTGGCACCCGTGACATGGCCGGCCGCGAATTCCTCCGGCTCGCGCACATCGACCACTACCGCGCGCTCGCGGTTGATCAACTGCACCGCGCCCTGCGCCGAGAGCGAGCCGGCGTTCGCGCCGCGCACCATCGGCCACGCCAGCATGCCGCCCGAGCTGAGCGCAATCAGGATCAGCATCCAGTTGTCGACAATGAATTTCACGGTGTTCCTTGAGTGGCAAACCCCGGATTTTAGAATGTCGGCTTTCCGCACGCGTTCCCAAAGGCCTCTCCCATGCACAAACTGGTACTGATCCGCCACGGCGAATCGACCTGGAATCTCGAAAACCGCTTCACCGGCTGGACCGATGTCGACCTGACGCCGACCGGCGTCGAGCAGGCCAAGCAGGCCGGCCGGCTGCTGAAGGCCGAGGGCTACGACTTCGACGTCGCCTACACCAGCGTGCTCAAGCGCGCCACCCGCACGCTCTGGCACACGCTCGACGAACTCGACCGCACCTGGCTGCCGGTGGTCCATTCCTGGCGCCTCAACGAACGCCACTATGGGGGCCTGCAGGGCCTGAACAAGGCCGAAACCGCCAGGAAGTACGGCGACGAGCAGGTGCTGGTCTGGCGCCGCAGCTACAGCACGCCGCCGCCGCCGCTGGAGCCGAACGACCCGCGCAGCGAGCGCGGCGACGTGCGCTATGCCAAACTGGCGCCCGACCAGGTGCCGCTGACCGAATGCCTGAAGGACACCGTGGCCCGGGTGCTGCCGTTCTGGAACGAATCCATGGCGCCGGCGATCCGCGCCGGCCGCCGGCTGGTGGTGGCGGCGCACGGCAATTCGATCCGTGCGCTGGTGAAGTACCTCGACGGCATTTCCGACGACGCCATCGTGAGCCTGAACATTCCCAATGGAATCCCGCTGGTCTACGAACTCGACGACGATCTCAAGCCGCTGCGCCACTACTATCTCGGTGACGCCGAGGCGGCCGAGAAGGCCCTTGCCGCAGTCGCCGCGCAAGGCAAGGCTTAACAAAAATTCTTAATTTGTTCAAAGGGTCGCGGAACCCGGGCAGACAACTTGCTTCCAAGCTGTGTATATTGGTTTGACAGGCGACAAGGACACTATTACATGGGCCAGAAAATGAAGATCACCGGTTGGGTCGCCGCAGGCGCCTTCGCCGGCGTGCTGACCACCGTCTCGTTACAAACCGTTGCGCGAGGCTCCTTGGCCCCCCTGCCCCTCGAGGAACTGCAGCAGTTGGCTGCGGTTTTCGGCATGGTCAAGAGCGACTACGTCGAGCCGGTGGACGAGAAGAAACTGATTTCCGATGCGATTTCGGGCATGGTCGCCGGGCTCGATCCGCACTCGCAGTACTTCGACAAGAAGTCCTTCAAGGAATTCCGCGAAGGCACCACCGGCCGCTTCGTCGGCGTCGGCATCGAGATCTCCCAGGAAGACGGGCTGATCAAGGTGGTGTCGCCGATCGAGGGTTCGCCGGCTTTTCGCGCCGGCCTCAAGCCGAACGACCTGATCACCAAGATCGACGACACGGCCGTGCGCGGCCTGTCGCTCAACGAGGCCGTCAAGCGGATGCGCGGCGAGGCCAACACCAAGGTGCTGCTGACGATCTTCCGCAAGGACGAGAACCGCACCTTCCCGGTCACGATCACGCGCGAGGAAATCCGCACGCAGTCGGTCCGCGGCAAGGTCATGGAACCGGGCTACGCCTGGATCCGCCTGTCGCAGTTCCAGGAGCGCACCGTCGACGACTTCGTCAAGAAGATCGAAGAGATCTACAAGCAGGATCCCAACCTCAAGGGCCTGGTGCTCGACCTGCGCAACGATCCTGGCGGCCTGCTCGACGCCGCGGTGGCGATCTCAGCGGCCTTCCTGCCCGAGAACGTCACGGTGGTGTCGACCGACGGCCAGCTGGCCGAGAGCAAGTCGATCTACAAAGCGGCGCCCGAGTTCTACCAGCGCCGTGCCGGCAGCGATCCGCTGCGCAACCTCCCGGCCGCGCTCAAGACCGTGCCGCTGGTGGTGCTCGTCAACGAAGGCTCAGCCTCGGCCAGCGAAATCGTCGCCGGCGCCCTGCAGGACCACAAGCGCGCCACCATCATGGGCAGCCAGACCTTCGGCAAGGGCTCGGTGCAGACCGTGCGCCCGCTCGGCCCCGACACCGGCCTCAAGATCACGACCGCGCGCTACTACACGCCGAGCGGCACATCGATCCAGGCCAAGGGCATCGTGCCCAACGTGCTGGTCGACGAAAGCGCCGAGGGCAGCCCCTTCGCCGCGCTGCGCATGCGCGAGGCCGACCTCGAGAAGCATCTGGCCAGCGGCCAGGGCCCCGAGAGCAAGGACCCCGAGCGCGAGAAGGCGCGCGACGAAGCCCGCAAGCGCCTCGAGGAAGAAGCCAAGAAGCCGCCGCAGGACCGCAAGGTGCCCGAATTCGGCACCACCGACGACTTCGCCCTGGCGCAGGCCGTCAAGAGCCTGAAGGGCCAGCCGGTGCTCGTGAGCAAGACGCAGGTCATCATCGACAACAAGGAAGAGAAAAAGGACAACTGATCCCGGGCGACGGTGGCTCCCGCGGGAGCCACGCCCCGGCGACAGGCGCGGCGCATGGAAGATCAGGACCTGCTGCGCTACTCGCGCCACATCCTGCTGGAAGAATTCGGCATCGACGGCCAGGCGCGCGTGAGCGCCGCGCATGCGCTCGTGATCGGCGCCGGCGGGCTCGGCTCGCCGGCCCTGCTCTACCTGGCCGCGGCGGGCGTCGGCCGCATCACGCTGGTCGATGACGACGACCTCGACCTCACCAATCTCCAACGCCAGATCGCCCACACCACGGCGCGCGTCGGCATGCCCAAGGTCGAGTCCGCAGCCGCCGCGATGCAGGCGATCAACCCGGACATCACGATCGAGACCCACCGCCTGCGGGCCGACGACGAATTGCTCGCCAGGCTGGTGTCGAGCGCCGACGTGGTGCTCGACTGCAGCGACAACTTCGCCACGCGCCATGCGGTGAACCGCGCCTGCGTCGCGCATGCCAAGCCGCTGGTGGCGGGCGCGGCGATCCGCTTCGACGGCCAGCTGAGTGTCTACGACACGCGCGATGCGGCCTCGCCCTGCTACGCCTGCCTGTTCCCGCCGGAGGCCGATTTCGAGGAAACGCGCTGCGCCGTGCTCGGCGTCTTCGCCCCGGTGGTCGGCACCATCGGCACGCTGCAGGCCAGCGAAGCCCTGAAGCTGCTCGCCGGCATCGAGCCCTCGCTGGCCGGCCGCCTGCTGATGTTCGATGGCCGCCGCAGCGCGTTCGACACGCTCGGCGTCGCGCGCGATCCGGGCTGCGCCGTGTGCGGGCACCGCCCGCCCTCGGCCTAGCCGCCGCCGGGCGGCCGCTGCCTGGCCCTGGCCGCGCCGGCCGCGGCAGCGCGCGAGGATGGCTTCTTCGCCTCGGCCAGCACCTCCGTGCAGTCCGCGTCCTTTCCCGGCCCCGTTTCCACGGTTGCGGCCAAGGCCAGCAGGGGATTGATCGCGGCCAGGGCGAGCGCCGCAGCACCGCGCGCCGCCAGCGGACCGGCCTCGACACCGGCCTTCGGCGCCGCGAAGGTGCCGTGAAGATGCAGCGGCGTGCGCAGCGCCAGGATGCTCATGTCCTTGGGCTGCTGCTTCACCACGATGTCCATGCTTTCGTTGGCCAGGTTGATGTGGCCGCCGGCGTTGAACACCGTGTCGGAAGTGGCCAAGACCAGGCTGCGACCGTTCATCACGCCCTTGTCGACATCGAAGGCCACGGCGGCACAGCGCAATTCGACGTTGTGGTCGCCCTCGAGCAGGAACTTGATGATCTCGCCGCCGTCGAGCCCGAGGAATTCCAGCAACAGGTTGCTGAACTGGCCGCGCCCGGTAATGGCCGCGACATCGCCCGAGGCGCCGCCCAGCCAGTGCGCCACCGAGTTGCCGCGACCGGACAGGTTGATTCGCCCATCGAGCCTGCCGAAGCTCGTCTTCAAGGTCTCGACCTTGGGGATCAGCCGGCTGAGCTGCATCGCGCGGATGTCCAGCGAGGCCCTGATGTCGGCCGGGTTCTGCGTCGCGTCGATGCGGATCGCGCCGGCGATCCTGCCGCTGGCCACGCCCAGCTCGAGCGGGTCGAGCGCCAGAACACCGTCCTTGAGCGTCACTTGCACACTGCCCTTGTCCATCGGCAGCTCGCGCACGTTCTGGATCCGCTCCGCGGTGTACGTGACGTCGGCATTCATGGCGCGCAGGCGCTCGAAGTCCAGCGTCGCGTCCGGCAGCACCCTGCGTCCGGGATCGACCTGCTTGCGCTTGCCGGCGTGCAGGATCGCGGGCGGCGGCGCCACGCCGTCGACTGCGTTGGCCGACCGCGCGGTGGGCGGCAGGCCGATGAACGGGCCGAGGTCGTCCATGTCCATCACGCGCGAGCGCAGGGTACCGCCCAGGTGAGGGACTTTCTGCGACTTGTCGAACTGCATGTCGCCGCGGATGTCCGAGAGACCGAGCCGGCCGTTCAGGCCGCGCACCTCCCAGAGAGAGGCCTTCTTGCGCAAATTGCCGCTCAACGCGTAAGGCGGTGTCTGGGGCAGTGCAATGCCCAGGGCCGGGTAGAGACGGCCGAGGTTCTGGCCTCGCATCTCGAATTCGGCGTCCAGACCGTCGAGGTCGGCCAATTCGACCACCGTGCCATGCGCCTTGAGCCGGGTCTGGCCGGCCTTCAGATCGATCTCGATCGGAAACGGCGGCTGCCCGGCGGCATTGAGCTGCAGCACGTTGCCGGCGCGACCCGAAGCGGTCAGCGGCTGACTCCGGTAACGGCCCTTGATCTCATAGCTCAAGGGCATTTCGCCGCGGCTGCTGTCGAGGCTGAACGCCGCATGCAGATCCACGTCGAGCGAGGTCGCGAGGAAATCGACCGTACCGCCATCGACCTGGATCAGACCGATGTTCGGCACCGTGCCTGCGTCGGAACCATCCTTGCCCAGAGCCCAGGTGCGGCGGCCGTTCTCCTCCATCTGCAGTCCGATCGACGGCGAGCTCAACACGAGCCGCGGCAGCACGATCCGGCGTGCCAGGAGTTGCCAGAAGCGGATGTCGAATTCGGCCCGCTCGGCACGAACCAGGTAGGGGTCGCGCGCCCAGGAGGGATTGGCGAACTCGATGCCGTCGAAGCTGACCGTGGCGACCCGCCAGCCCAGGTCGACGTCGAGCCGCCGAGTGATCTCGAACTTGCGCCCGGTGCGCTCGCTGACGTAGCGATTGAGAGGCTCGCGCAGCTGGTCCCAAGGGAACAAGGCGAGAGCCAGCCACAGCGCCGCCAGCACGCCTAGCGCGATGGCGCCGAGCTTGAACCAGATCCGGCGGCGCGGCGGGATTGCGGCAGTCGCAGTCTGCACCCGCACCCTTCACTCGATCGGAGCGGCTGCGCGCGCCGAAACCGCCTTCCCGGCCGGCTGGACGAGCAGGCAGACGACGGACACGCCGGCAGCCGCCGCGGTCGTGGCAGCCTCGGCCAGCCGCAGTTCGGCCACAGCCGGCTCGCCGCCCGCGACCACGAGTCCGGCAACCAGGGTGAGGATCCCTGCGGCGACATAGCTCCAGACGATGTTCATGCTGCACCTTGCGACGGGACGGACAAATCACCGGAAAAGGACTGGGCGAGCGAGCCTGCACAGAGAGAGACCCCACAGCCGTGCCGCAGCTTAGAACAACGGCCCGCTCGCCGGGGTCGGCCGCCGGCCGACGTCACTGTGGGGCACGGCCTACGACGGTCTCGCACTCGGTCGTAAGAACCAGCCTACAGCGTCCGGCCGCGCAAGCCTTCATGATGCAGGCTGATCTTCACTACCATTGCGAATGCCTGCTTTCCCAGGGGCAAGCCTGGCCCCGCAAGGCTCGCCAAAGGGCAGCGGTTCTCATGGATCCAAGATTGAAAACCTACATCGTCGAAGACAACGTCACGATCCGAGAGAATCTCGTCGGCACCTTGGAGGAACTCACGTGCATCTCGGCCGTCGGCTTTGCCGAGACCGAGGCGGAGGCCAGCCGATGGCTCGTCGACCATGCCGACGAGTGGGAACTGGCGATCGTCGATCTGTTCCTGAAACAGGGAAGCGGGCTTGGCGTGCTGCAGACCTGCCTGGCGCGCCGGCCGGATCAGAAGGTTGTGGTGCTCAGCAACTACGCCACCCCCGACATCCGCAAACGCTGCGCCCAGTTCGGCGTCGATGCGGTGTTCGACAAGTCGAACGAGATCGACGCCCTGATCGACTTCTGCATCGCGCAGGCTGCCGCCCGAACGGCATGAGCTCGCCCCCAGGTTGCCCGGCACTTCGTGTCCGGGCGCCCACCCCCTACCGGGGGCAACACCAGCGGCCCGGCAAAGCCGGTTCCGCGGTGTTTCACCAACGGACCGGGCTGCGCCGGCCAAGCCATCGGGCTGTGTTTTTCTACGGCCGCGCGCAGCGCGCCTGTTCGTGAGCAGTCGCGGAACCGGCTTCGCCGGGCCGCTGACTGCGCCCCCGGTAGGGGGTGGGCGGGCTACACGCAGTGAGCCCAACCTGGGGGCGAGCTCAATCAATCAGTTTGTTCTTGAGGGCGTAGTAGGTCAGGTCGCTGTTGGAAGACAGGTTCATCTTCTCCATCAAGCGCGTGCGGTAGGTGCTCACGGTCTTCACCGACAGCGACAGCGTCTTGGCGATGTCGCCCGCGGTCTCGCCCTTGGCCAGCTTGAGAAAAACCTGGAACTCGCGTTCCGACAACTGTTCATGGGGCGCCGCATTGTCCTTGCGGTCGAGCTGGCGCGCCAGCAGTTCGGCCACCGCCGGCGTGATGTAGCGCCGGCCCAGCGAGATGGTACGGATCGCATTCACGATCTCGATCGGTTCGCACTCCTTGTTGAGGTAGCCGCTGGCGCCCTGGCGAATGAGGTTCATCGCATAGTGCTCCTCCGGATAGGCGCTGAGGATCAGAATGCCGACGTCCGGCGCCTTGGCGCGGATCATGGCCAGCGCGTCGATGCCGCTCTGGCCAGGCATCGAGAGATCCATCACCAGCACATCGAGTTCCGTGGTCCGGACCAGCTCGATCGCTTCGCGGCCGCTGGCCGCCTCACCCACCACGCGAAGGTCGACGTGCTCCGAGAAAAACTGGCGCAAGCCGGAACGCACGATGGCGTGGTCGTCCGCAATTCCGATCTTGATCATCTGTTACCTTCGTCGTTGTATTGCCGTCTTTTGCGTCGCAACATGCCGATCCCTGGACGGCTCTGATTATTCCCGAATTTGAACCACAGGCATTGCCCGGAGACCTCATGCGCTGGATAGCTTTCCCCAAGATGGCCCTCGGCCTCACGCTCGCCGCACTGGCGGCGCTGGCGCTGGTGGGCATCAACGAGGCCGGCTACCAGCAGTCGCATCGCGCCCTGGAGAATGTCAGCGACGCCCAGCAGGCGCGCAGCGTGCTCAACCTGATGCTGCAGAACGTCCTGGATGCCGAAACCGGGCAGCGCGGCTTCCTGCTGACGGGCGAAGCCCGCTATCGGGAGCCCTACGACCTCGCGGTGAAGCAGGTCGACGGTCACCTGGCGACGCTCCAGGCCCTCTACGCGGGACGGCCGAGCGAGCTCGCACGGCTGGGCGAGTTGTCCAAGCACGTGGCGCGCAAGCTCGCCGAGATGGAAATGAGCGTACGCCTGCGCCAGAACGGCAGCGACGACGCCTGGAAGTTCGTCATCACGACCGATGTCGGCCGCGAGGAGATGGAGGCCATCCGCAGCGAGGTCCGGGCGCTGATCTCGACCAGCAACGACGAGCTGTCGCGCGGGCAGGCCCAGATCGCAAGTTCGCTGCGCTTCGGCCGCATCGGCATCGCGCTGGTGGCGCTCGCGGGGCTGGCCGCGTTCTACCTCTACCTGCGCCAGACCCATGCGTTGCGCTCGGCCGGCGAGCGCCAGCAGGAGGCGCTGCAGCGCGAACGCAATGCGCTCGAGGGCGAGGTGCGGGAGCGCACCGCGACGCTGGCCGAGCTGGCCACGCACCTGCAGCAGGTGCGGGAGTCCGAGCGCGGGTTCCTGGCGCGCGAACTGCACGACGAGCTGGGCTCGCTGCTGACGGCCGCCAAGCTCGATGTCGCGCGCCTGAAATCAAGGCTCAACGACGCGCCGGACGCGACGCAGCGGCTGCAGCACCTGAACGAGCTGCTCAACAGCGGCATCGCGCTCAAGCGTCGCATCATCGAGGACCTCCGGCCCTCGTCGCTGTCCAATCTGGGCCTGGTCGCCTCGCTGGAGATCCTCGGACGGGAGTTCGCCGAGCACTCGGGCATGGAGATCGAGATGGTGCTCGAACCCGTCGAACTCGACGAGGACAACCAGCTCACGGCCTATCGCATGGTGCAGGAGAGCCTGACCAACATCGGCAAGTACGCGCAGGCCACCGAAGCCAGCATCGTGATGAAGAACTACGGCAACCACGTGGTCGTCGAAGTGACGGACAACGGCAAGGGCTTCGACACCCAGCACGCACGTCCTTCGACCCATGGCCTCGCGGGCATGCGCCATCGCGTGCAAGCCGCAAATGGCAAGCTCACCGTGTCGTCGACACCCGGCAAGGGCACGCACCTGAGCGCGATCCTGCCCGCCAAGCGGGCCTGACCCCGGCCGCCTTGTGCGGGGCCGCCTCCGGCTCTTACGGCTCTCTCCTACGCCTCCAGGCCGCCGCTGCTGACAGGGTCTTCGCGGTCGTCCGCCTAACGTGGACTCCAAGCCGTTCCCATCGCGAACGCATTGGTTTTCACCTCAACGGGGCCACCCTCGAAAGGAGTCAGCATGTTGCACTATGCCGTCGTGTTCCTTGTCATTGCCTTGATCGCCGCGCTGTTCGGATTCGGCGGCATCGCCGCCGGTGCAGTCGGGATCGCGAAGATTCTCTTCATCGTCTTCATCGTTCTGGCGATCGCCAGCTTCATCGCGGGCTTGATGCGACGGCGCTAGCGTCGTTACGATGGGCGGGTAACGCAATCATTTTCCGGAAGGACCTATCTCATGAACACGACCACCAAGACGCCTTCGCAACTCGCCGACGAGGCGCGTCAGACGGCCAACGATGCCATCGACACCACGCGCGCCTACGCACAGAATGCCGTGAATGCCGCCGGAGAGAAGGTTCGCGACCTGCGTCGCGATGCCGAGCCGGCCGTGGAGCAACTGGCGGCGCGTGTCCAGCAGGCGGTCCAGCGTGGCCTGGATGCCGCATCGACCACCAGCGCCCGGGCTCAACGCCGCCTCGAAGCGGCCGCGGACGTCACGGGCAAGTACATCGCCGACCAGCCTGTACGTTCGGTGCTCGTGGCCGCCGCCGCCGGTGCCGCCATCACCGCGCTGATCGTTCTGGCAAGCCGCCGCCGCAACGACTACTGATCCGCTGCAGGCGTTTTTTTCAAGCAACGCGCGGCTTCGGCCGCGTGACTCCGTTTCAGCCTGCGCAGCAACATGCTCCATCCCATTGTCTCGACGGCGCTCGGCCACCCGGAGCTGATCGCCGAACACCTCGCCAACTACGGCGCACTGGTACGGCAGGAAACCCAGGAGGCCAGCCGCAGTCTGGTCGCCCGAATGGCGGCGGGCGTCCTGGCGGCGGTCAGCGCCATGCTGGCCTTGGGGTTGATCGGCGTCGCCGTGATGCTCGGGACGCTGTATGGCAGCTTCCACTGGGTGCTGGCCGCGGTGCCGGGGGTCGCGGTCCTCATCGCCGTGGTCTTGGCGCTGGTCGCGGCACGCCCCCCGCCCTTCCACGCATTCGCGGACCTTCAGGCCCAGCTCGACGCCGACGTACAGGCGCTTCGCACGGCCGGAGAGCACCATGGCCGTTGACTCCCGAAGCCTCACGCCGCAACAGCGGCTCGCGATGTCCCGCAGGGCGCTGGTCGCCCAGTTCCAGGGGAGCCTGCCCGAGGAGAAGGAGGATCTCTACGCCCTGGCGCCTCGACCCGCCACCAGTCCGGGCGCGTCCGAAGACCTCTCCTGGGCGCCCGTGGCACGCCACGTGGTGCGCCGCTGGTGGCGCCGGCATCCGGTGAACGCTGCCGGCCAGATCGCGCGGCCGCTGCTTGAACGCTATGCGCGCGAGCAGCCGGCCAGGCTGATGGGCGCCGCGGCGGCGGCTGGCGCGCTGGTCGTGCTGGTCAAGCCCTGGCGCCTGCTCTCAGTCACCGCGCTGGTTGCCGCGGTTCTGAAGACCTCCGACGTGGCCGACCTGGTCACCACGCTGATGCAGCGAGACACCCCCCCGCGAAACGACCTCCGCTGACCGGCCGTCCGCACGACAAAAAGCCCGGGAGACCGGGCTTTTTGCATGGGCGCATCGTGGCTCGACGGTGTCGCGACCTACATCGCCTTCACTTCGAGCTTGTTGTCGACGCCGTTGACGCCCTTGACGGACTTGGCGATCTCCTCGGCGCGCGCCTTCGCGGCGGCGTCCGGAGCCGGGCCGCGGAGGGTCACCTGGCCGCCCTGGGTATCGACGTCGATCTTGATGGCGCTCAGGCCAGGATCCTTGGCCAAACCGGTCGACACCGCAGCCGTGATCGCGGCGTCGTCCACCGCTCCGGCCACCGACGCGGCGGCAGACTCCGTCTTGCCCTTGGCAGCGACACCGGCCTGCTCGGTCTTGGCGATGGCCGAGTCCACCTTCTGGCCGGCGGTCTCGTTGCCCATCTTGTCGCCGCAGGCGCTCAGGGCCAGCGCACTCCCGGCCAGCATCAGCGCCACCCAGCGGCGCACGCTCGGGTTGATTTCTTTCGGATGGGTCATGGGAACCTCCTGTCTGTCGCGAGGCGAGTCATCGGTGGCTCGACCGAACCACCCGATTCCAATCTAGCGAGGGTGAACGCGCGAGGCACGGCGGGCGGCGGCTCGTCCTGCCGTAGGACGCCAGGAGGCCGGAAGGTCAGGCCGTCACGATCCAGCCTTCGATCGGATCGATCGCCGCAGGCAAACCGTAGCCCGGGCCCGGACGACTGCCGCTTCGCGCGGCCCCCCAGGCTGCCTGCACCAGGCAGAGCGCCGCGTCGAGGAGATCGCCCTTGGCATCGTCCAGCAGCAGCCGTCGTGTTCGCCCCTTGAGCGCGAGTCGCAGCCCGAGTCGAGGCGAACCCGCCTCCAGCGCGTCCAGCAAGTCCGAACGCGCCTGTCGGCGTTCGTTGCTCCGGCCGGCGGCCGCGTCGCTCTTGTAGCTTCGCCGGCCGATCAGCTCGCGTGCCAGCAGCCCCGGATAGGCCTCCAGCGCGATGCGCGAGCTGCCCCCCACCGGCATGTGCAGGCCCGGCAATGCCGCGCCGGCGGCCACCAGCCGAGGCACGCCGGCGTGCAGCATGAACGCGACCGGCGGGTTGACCCATTTCATGGAAGGACTGGATCCGGCGGGACCGTCGGTCTGCCGGTGCGCGAACTTCCCGCCTTGGGGCCGACCCGCGCAGAAGGCCGCAAAGGTGCGCCGGATTTCCTCGCGGCCGAGGCCCGCATAGTGGGCGATCAGCGGCTCCCATTGCAGGGGCCACCCCAGGTGCACGACCAGTTCGCGCGGCAGACCGAAGGGAAGGTCGAAGGCACCCACCCACGCCGGCTGGGCGCCGAGCCAGCGTCCCCAGTCGTCGAGTGATGCGAAGGACTCGAATCCGGCCAGTTCCACGCGCGCGTCCCGCGCCGTCCCGAGCGCGACCACGATCGCTTTGCGCGGATTCGGTGCGCTCGAAAAATCGCAGCCCAGCAGCAGCGGCTGGATCGAGAGACGCGGCTTCAGTGGCGTCCGACGATGGCCGCGGTGGCCATCAGTTCTTCGAGCAGCGCGAGCGAGACGACGCCCGACACCGAATAGGGATCGAGCTCGGCGCGCTCCGAGTACTTGAGCAGAGTCGAGGCGTTGAGCTTCGACAGGTTGACCTGCCCCATCGTCCAGCCGCCGAACCGGCGCTCGGAGATTTCCTCGTAGTGCAGCAGCACCACATCCTTGTGGCGCGGGTCCCGCTGGATGTGGCCATAGAGCTCGCTGATCGCCATCCGGCCACCCTCGATGGCCTGCAGGAACACGCCCGCCCCGTAGCAGAGGATGCCGGTGATGCCGCAGGCGGTGTTGTGCAGACGCGCTTGGGCAAGGATGGCCTCGATGGCGTCCGGACTGGTGTCCACGGCGCGGCTGGCGTAGAGGAGGCGTACGAGCATGGTGTGCGACTCAGCGCTTGCGCGGAAGAAGGGAAAGGAATTCGCGGCGCAGGTTGGGGTCCTTCAGGAAGACGCCGCGCATGACCGAGTTGATCATCTTGCTGTCCATCTCCTTGACGCCGCGCCACTGCATGCAGAAGTGCTCGGCCTCGACCACCAGCGCCAGGCCGTCGGGCTGGGTCTTTTCCTGGATCAGGTCGGCCAGTTGCACCACCGCCTCCTCCTGGATCTGCGGGCGGCCCATCACCCATTCGGCCAGCCGCGCGTATTTCGAGAGGCCGATCACGTTGGTCTTCTCGTTCGGCATGACGCCGATCCAGAGCTTGCCGATGATCGGGCAGAAGTGGTGCGAGCAGGCGCTGCGCACCGTGATCGGGCCGACGATCATGAGTTCGTTGAGATGCTCCGCATTGGGGAATTCGGTCAGCGGGGGCGGAGGCACGTAGCGGCCCTTGAACACCTCGTTGACATACATCTTCGCCACCCGGCGGGCCGTGTTGTCGGTGTTGTGGTCGTTCTCGATGTCGATCACCAGGCTCTCGAGCACATGCTTCATCTTGCCCTCGACCTCGTCGAGCAGGCCTTCGAGTTCACCGGGCCGGATGAATTCCGCGATGTTGTCGTTGGCGTTGAAGCGCCGGCGGGCGGCGACGAGGCGCTCCCGAATCTTCACGGACACGGGCGTGCCCTCGTCTTCATCCCCTGCAGCGGGGCGCGGTACGGCGTCGATGGTCCTTAGCATCCGCCCATCGTATCAGCGAATGGAATTCCCGCGATGGCCCTACTGTGCCCTACCCGCCTGCGGACCCAGCTATTGTTTTGATAGCGAAAAATCGGTCACGAGCGGCAGGTGGTCGGACATGCGGGCCCAGATCGGTCCGCGCGGCACCGAGGAGGCGACCGGATCGAGCTGCCGGCCGTAGATGAAGTCGAGCTGTGCGACCGGCAGCCGCGAGGGGTAGGTCAGCGTGCGCGGCCCGCGCAGGTCGCTCGAGTCGCGCATGCCCATCGCATTCATCGCGTAGCGCATCCGCGCCCCCCAGTCGTTGAAGTCCCCGGCCACTACCAGCGCGTCGCTGGGCGGAATCTCGCGCTCGACGAACTCGCGCAACTGCGCGATCTGGCGGATCCGGCTGCCCTTGATCAGGCCCAGATGCACCACGATGGTGTGCACGGTCCTGCCCTCGACGTCGATCGCCACGTGCAGCAGGCCGCGCTGCTCGAAGCGATGGTCCGAGATGTCCTGGTGGGTCTTGCGCAGCACCGGCCAGCGCGTCAGCAGCGCATTGCCGTGCTCGCCGTGCTTGGTGATGGCATTGGTCTCATAGACTGCCGTGTAGCCCTCGGGCGCCAGGAAGTCCGCTTGCGGCAGCTCGGGCCACCGATTGAAGCGCGCGGCCGCCTGGCGATTCATCTTGCGAACCTCCTGCAGGCAGATGATGTCGGCGTCGAGCTGTTCGATCGCATGGCCGAGGTTGTGGATCTCCAGGCGCCTGGCGGGGCCGATGCCCTGCACACCCTTGTGGATGTTGTAGGTGGCTACACGGAAACTGGTCGCCGAGGGATTCATCGCGCAAATTGTGGCAGCAGCCGGATGGCTGCGGCGTTGGTCGAGGAAAAAGTGGCCGCCGCCGCTTCTTCGCAGGGGAGCCACCGCCAGGCCGTGTGCTCGCAAGGATCGAGCCGCGGCGCCAGCCGCGCCGGCACGCAGAGGCCGAACACATGCTCGGTGTTGTGCGTCACGCCGGGCGCGTAGCGCGCACGCCAGCGGGGCAGGATCTCGTAGACGTTGCGCCGATGCCAGTCGACCAGCCGGGGCGCGAGCGCGCTGCCCGGACCGCAGAGGATGCCTGTCTCCTCCTCGACCTCGCGCGCCGCGGTGCGCGCCAGCGGCTCGTCCTCATAGTCCTTGCTGCCGGTCACCGACTGCCAGAGATCGTCGGCACCGGCACGGCGGATCAGCAGCACGTCGAGCGCCGGCGTGTGGACCACGACCAGCACCGATTCGGGGATCTTGAAGCGGGGAGCGGTTGTCACACGCCGCTGATCACTGCATCGATGGCAGCGACGAGATCGTTGCCCTGAGCGCGCAAGCTGCCGCGGGACGCGCCGAGATCCTTGACGCGGAACGGCGCCATCATCTGGGGCAACGCGACGAATGATTCCCCTTGCCATTGCACCACGGGACACAGTCGCCGAGGCAACGCCGCAGGCAGGTGCTTGAGCGGGACTACCGGCACCACCAGCCGAGTCGAAAGACTCGCCAGCAGATCGCTCTGGATGTCCACGCACCAGGGGACGTCCGCACGCTGCGATTTCACGGGATTGACATACACGTCGAACTGGGCCATCCCGGACCTACCAAGGGCGCAGCTCTTCGCCGAACACTCCGATCTTGTCGACCAGATCGTTCTGGGCCGCGATCCATTCCTTGTAGGTTTCGTTGAATTCTTGCTTGCGCTCGGTCATCGACTTGGTCCGCTCCAGCGCTTCGAGCTCCGCGTAGCGAGCGGCAGAGACGATCACACCTGCGATGCGGTCGTTCTTCATCACATGCACCGGCTCGCGCTCGGCTTGGCCGAGGTAGTAACCAAAGCGGTTCTTGGCTTCGGTTGCGCTGATCTGCATAACGGTCTCCCGCGAGAATGGTTAGCCATTTTAGCCATTTGGATGGGCCTTGGTGCGGTCGAAGTCCCCAAGCAAAGGGCGCCACACGGGCGCCCTTTGCTTGGTTTGTGTCCGCTCGGGCCGGCGCCATGCCGTCCCAAGCCGGCCTGTGGCCCCTTGGGGAGCAAGCGCCCCCTCCAAGTGAAAGGAGCGAGCGTGAAGGCCCGTCAGGCCGTTGCCTGCGGCGTGTTGCGCAGCTTGATGTGCAGTTCGCGCAGCTGCTTCTCGTCCACCGGGCTCGGCGCCTGCGTCAGCAGATCCTGCGCCCGCTGGGTCTTCGGGAAGGCGATTACGTCGCGGATCGACTCGGCGCCGGTCAGGAGCATCACCAGGCGGTCGAGGCCGATCGCGATGCCGCCGTGCGGGGGGGCGCCGTACTGCAGCGCGTCCAGCAGGAAGCCGAACTTGTTCTGCGCATCCTCGGCGCTGATCTTGAGTGCGCGGAACACCTTGCTCTGCACTTCCTCGCGGTGGATACGGACCGAGCCGCCGCCCATCTCGATGCCGTTGAGCACCATGTCGTAGGCCTTGGCGATGCATTTCTCGGGGGCCGTGTCCATGAGGTCCTCATGACCGTCCTTGGGAGCCGTGAACGGGTGGTGCACGGCCGACCAGCGCTGGCCTTCCTCGTCGAACTCGAACATCGGGAAGTCGACCACCCACAGCGGCGCCCAGCGGTCGTCGAACAGGCCGTTCTTCTTGCCGAAGGCGCTGTGGCCGATCTTCACGCGCAGCGCGCCGAGGGCGTCGTTGACGACCTTTTCCTTGTCGGCGCCGAAGAACACGATGTCGCCGTTGCGCGCGCCCGTGCGGGCGATGATCTCGGCCAGCGAGGCGTCGTTGAGGTTCTTGACGATCGGGCTTTGCAGGCCTTCGCGACCCAGCGCCGCATCGTTGACCTTGATGTAGGCCAGGCCCTTGGCGCCGTAGATCTTGACGAACTCGGTGTAGGCGTCGATGTCGCCGCGCGACAGGCCGCCCTCGCCGCCGCCGCCGGGCACGCGCAGCGCGACCACGCGGCCGCCGGGCGTACTGGCCGCCTGGGCGAAGACCTTGAACTCGACATTGCGCATCACGTCGGTGAGCTCGGTGAACTCGAGCTTGACGCGCAGGTCGGGCTTGTCGGAGCCGTACTTGAACATGGCGTCGCCGTAGCTCATGACCGGGAACGGCGGCAGCTCGACCTCGGCCGCGGCGCGGAACACCTTGCGGATCATGCCTTCGAACATTTCACGGATCTCTTCCTCGGCCATGAACGAGGTCTCGATGTCGATCTGCGTGAATTCGGGCTGGCGGTCGGCGCGCAGGTCTTCGTCGCGGAAGCACTTGACGATCTGGTAGTAGCGGTCGTAGCCGGCCACCATCAGCAACTGCTTGAAGAGCTGCGGCGACTGCGGCAGCGCGAAGAAGCTGCCGTCGTGCACGCGGCTGGGCACCAGGTAGTCGCGCGCGCCTTCGGGCGTGGACTTGCCGAGCATCGGCGTCTCGATGTCGATGAAGCCGTTGGCGTCGAGGAACTTGCGCGCCTCCATCGTGACCTTGTAGCGCAGCATCATGTTGCGCTGCATCGCCGGGCGACGCAGGTCGAGCACGCGGTGCGTGAGGCGGGTGGTTTCCGAGAGGTTGTCGTCGTCGAGCAGGAACGGCGGCGTGACCGACGGATTCAACACCTTCATCTCGTGGCACAGCACCTCGATCTTGCCGCTCTTGAGGTTGTCGTTGACCGTGCCCTCGGGGCGCGCGCGCACCAGGCCGGTGACCTGGACGCAGAACTCGTTGCGCAGGCCTTCGGCGGCGGCGAAGGTGGAAGCGCGATCCGGGTCGCACACCACCTGGACATAGCCTTCGCGGTCGCGCAGGTCGATGAAGATCACGCCGCCGTGGTCACGCCGGCGATTGACCCAGCCGCAGAGGGTGACGGTCTGTCCGAGGAGGGCTTCGGTCACGAGACCGCAATAGTTTGAACGCATGGCCATAGATGGATTCCGGCGCCGCGAAGGCGCGTCTTTGTCTTTACTTGATCGCGATCGTCGCGGGGCCGCCAGGAACGACCACCCCCATCGACACGATGTACTTGAGCGCGTCGTCCACGCTCATCCGGAGTTCGATGCAGTCGCTGCGCTTGAGCATCACGAAATAGCCGCCGGTCGGGTTGGGCGTGGTCGGCACGTAGACGCCGAGGTAGTCGCCGCCGCCCAGGTGGCCCACGACCTCATGCCCGGGCGTGCCGGTCACGAAGGCGATGGTCCAGGAGCCGGCACGCGGCCACTCGATCAGCACCGCGGTGCGGAAGGCATTGCCGTTCTCGGAGAACAGCGTGTCGGAAACCTGCTTGACGCTGGAGTAGATCGAGCGCACCACCGGAATGCGGCGCACCACCGCGTCGCCCCAGCCCAGCAGCCGCTTGCCGACGAAGTTGCTCGCGATCGCGCCGACCGACAGCAGGATGGTCAGCGTGAGCAGCACGCCGAGGCCGCGCACCTTGTGCTCGTTGAGGTACTTCTGCCACGTTTCCGGCAGCAGCCACAGCGTCTGGTCGAGCGTGCCGATGATCCAGTTCAGCACGCCGAGCGTGATGACCAGCGGCACGATGACCAGCAAGCCGGAGAGCAGCCATTTGCGCAGCGCGAGCATGGCCTGGCCTCAGTCGCTGCCCGATGAGGGTGCTGGGGCCGGTGCCGGGGCCGGGGCGGGTGACGGAGCGCTCGCGGGTGCGTCGGCGGGCTTGGCTGCCGCGCCTTCCACCGGTGCGGCCGGGCTGGCAGCGCCCTTCTCGCCGCTGTCCGCGGACTTCTTGCCGCCGCCGTCCCGGAAATCGGTCACGTACCAGCCCGAGCCCTTGAGCTGGAAGCCCGCGGCGGTGAGCTGCTTGCTGAACGCGCTGGCGCCGCAGGACGGGCACTCCGAGAGCGGCGCGTCGGACATTTTCTGCAGCACGTCCTTGGCAAAGCCGCAGGCGCTGCACTTGTAGGCGTAGATAGGCATGGAATTGGGGGCGAAAGGAAACGGCCGGCGGCCGCTCGCAAAGCCCTCGATTATAGGCGCGCGCCCGGTATCGAGGGCGTCTGCCCGGCCGCCCTGCCCGCGGCTACGTCGTCGATTCGGCGCCGCCCTTGAGCGCCGCCTGCTGCTGCCTGTAGCGCCTGCGCTCCCGCGCCGCGATCAGGTAGCTCGAACCCACGACGAACACCGCCACCACGAAGATCACCACGGTGGCCAGCGCATTGACGGTCGGATCGAGCCCCAGGCGGGCCCGCGAGAAGATCACCAGGGGCAGGGTGGTCGAGCCGGGTCCGGACAGGAACGCCGACATCACGACATCATCCAGCGACAGCGTGAACGTCAACAGCCAGGCGGCCAGGAGCGACTGCGCGATCATCGGCAAGGTGACGAGCATGAAGACCTGCAGCGGCCGGGCGCCGAGGTCCTGGGCGGCCTCCTCGAACTGGGGATTCAGATCGCGCAGGCGGGCACTGATCACCACGGTCGCGTAGGCCAGGCCCACGAGCAGATGGCCGAGCCAGATCGTCACCATGCCGCGCTCGGGAAAACCGAACAGGCGCTGGATCGAAACGAGCATCAGCAGCAGCGACAGCCCGACGATCACTTCCGGCATCACCAGCGGGGCGCTGACCATGCCGGAAAACAAGGCGCGCCCCTTGAACCGCGGAAAGCGCTCCAGCGCGAAGGCAGCCAGGGTTCCCAGCACGACGGCCGCGCTGGCGGTGGCCGCGGCGACCTTGAGCGAAAGAAAGAGCCCCGATCGAATCTCCTCGTCGCCCGCGAGCTTGGCGTACCAGCGCAGGCTGAAACCGGCCCAGACGTTCGGCACCGGGGAATCGGTGAAGCTGAAAACGACCAGCGCCGCGATGGGCAGGTAAAGGAAGACCAGCCCCAGCGTCAGCCAGATGCGGCTGGTCCAGCGGCCTGCGGACGTGACGATCATGAACGCGACACCTTCGCCTGGCTGTTGTTGAAGATCGCCAGCGGCACGATGATGAGCAGCACCATCACGACCGCGACACCCGAAGCCAGGGGCCAGTCGTTGTTGGAGAAGAACTCGTCCCAGAGCACGCGGCCGATCATCAGCGTTTCCGGCCCCCCCAGGAGTTCCGGGATCACGTACTCGCCCACGCAGGGAATGAAGACCAGCATCGCGCCCGCGATGATGCCGCTCCTGGACAACGGCACCGTGACGCGCCAGAACGCCTGCCAGGGCGTGGCCCCCAGGTCCTGCGCGGCTTCGAGCAACTGCAAGTCCAGCTTGGACAGCGTGGCATACAGCGGCAGCAACATGAAGGGCAAGTAGGTGTAGACCATGCCCAGCACGAGCGAAAACGGGCTGTACATGAACTCGCCCGGCGCCGGGATCAGCCCCAACGGGTAGAGCAGCTGGTCGGCACGGATGTGGACGAGCAGCCTTCCGACCCAGCCGGTCTGCGCATCCAGCAGCCCTTTCCAGGCGTAGACCCGCAACAGGAAACTGGTCCAGAACGGCAGCATCACGGCCATCAGCAGCAACGGCTGCAGGGCGGCCGAGGCGCGCGCCATGAAGTAGGCGAAGGGGTAGCCGATCAGAAGGCAGATCAGGGTCGTGATGCCCGCATACATCAGCGACCGCCCATAGGTCGCCAGGTAGAGGTTGTCCTGGAAGATGGTCGCGTAGTTCCGAAGCTTGAGCTTCATGACCAGTTCCTGGTCGGCGTACGCGAACAGACTGCTGAGGGTGGCGCCGTCCATCTCCGCGAAGCTGATGCGCAGGACGATGAGAAACGGCAGCAGGAAAAAGACCAGCAGCCAGAGATAGGGCATGCCGATCACGAGGCGCCGCCCTTGCAGGAGCGATGTCCGACCGGGCAAGCCGCTGCGGTCGGCCTGGGCGTGTTTCATCAGTTTTTCAGGACGACCTGGGCGGTCGGCAGCCAGTAGGCCCAGACCCTGTCCCCCGCCACAGGGGCGCCTTCCCGATGCCGGGTGGCGTTCTCGACGTTGACCTTGAGCGTGGCGCCGCTGGGCAGTTCGAGGTGGTACAGGGTGTAGCCACCGAAATAGGAAAGGGCCTTGACGACCCCTTGGACCCTGTTGCGTTCGTCGTCCGGCGGATCCGTCCGCAGTTGGATCTTCTCGGGCCGCACGGCCACCACGACCGGCTGGCCTTCGAAACCGGTGATGCCGTGATCGACCCGGTGCACGACGTCGGCGCATTCGATCTCGGCATGGTCGGCCTCGTCCACCACGACCTTGCCTTCCATCAGGTTGACGTTGCCGATGAAGTCGGCCACGAAGCGGGTCGCGGGGCTTTCGTAGATGTCGGCCGGGCTGCCGACCTGCAGGAAACGCCCCTCGCTCATCACGGCCATGCGCGATGCCATGGTCATGGCTTCTTCCTGGTCGTGGGTCACCATCACGCAGGTCACGCCGACCTGCTGGATGATGTTGACCAGCTCGACCTGCGTGTCTTCGCGCAGTTTCCGGTCGAGCGCGCCCAGAGGTTCGTCCAGCAGCAACAGCTGGGGGCGCTTGGCCAGGCTGCGCGCGAGGGCCACGCGCTGCTGCTGGCCGCCGGACAGCTGGTGGGGCTTGCGCTTGGCAAATTGGGTCAACTGCACCAGACGCAGCATCTCGTCCACGCGGGAGGCGATCTCGGCCTTGGGCAGCTTGTCGCGCCGCAAGCCGAAAGCGACGTTGTCCCAGACCGTCAGGTGCGGAAAGAGCGCATACGACTGGAACATCATGTTGACGGGGCGCTCATAGGGCGGCATTCCCGCGAGGTCCACCCCGTTCAGCACGATGCGCCCCGACGAAGGAAGCTCGAACCCCGCGAGCATCCGCAGCAGCGTGCTCTTGCCGCAGCCCGAGGATCCGAGCAACGCGAATATCTCGCCACGCGTCACATCGAGGCTGACCTGATCGACGGCGCGGAACTCGCCGAAGCTCTTGCTGACGGATTCGATTCGCAGGAAGGCGCCGCCACCGGTGGGAACATTCATGCCGGCAAGCCCTCAGCGATTGGCCTTGAAGTTGGTGAAGGTGCGCGTGATGAGCCTGAGCGTCGCCTGGTCGGGCGTATCAGGCGCAATCATGGTCGCAAGCGCGGCTTCGTCCGGGAACACGGCCTTGTCTTTCGCCAGCACCGGGTTGACGAACTTCGTCGCCGCCTTGTTGGGGTTCGCATAGAACACCTTGTTGGTCAGCGAGGCGTGCACTTCGGGCCGAAGGATGTAGTCGATCCACTTGTAGGCGTTCTCCGGATGCTTGGCATCCTTGGGGATCGCCATGGTGTCGAAGAAAAGAAGGCCACCGGTCTTGGGCAACAGCACTTCGAGGTCCTGCGGGTTCTTTGCCTTGGTCGACTTGTCCTTGGCGATCATGATGTCGCCGGACCAGCCGATGACGGCGCACAGCTGGCCCTTGGCCATCTGGTCGATGTAGTCGGAACCGGAGCCGGAAAAGCGGGTCACGTAGGGGCGCACGCCCTTGAGCATTTCACCGACCGCCTTGTAGTCCTCGGGGTCCTTGCTGCGCGGATCCTTGCCCAGGTACTTGAGCGCGATCGGCACGATCTCGGAGGCGGTATCCAGATAGGCGACGCCGCAGCCCTTCAGCTTGGACATGTACTCCGGCTTGAAGACGAGGTCCCATGCGTTGTCCGGCAGCGGCTTGCCGCCCAGGGCCTGCTTGACCTTGTCGCGGTTGATCCCCACCGTCGTGTAGCCCCAGAGCCAGTCGACGAGGTGCTCGTTGCCCGGGTCCATCTTGGCCAGCTGGGCCTGGATGGCCGGGTCGAGGTTCGCGAGGTTGGGAATCTTGGACTTGTCCAGCTTCTGCAGCAGGCCGGCCTTGATCTGCATCTTGGCGAAGTGGGAGCCAGGTACCACGATGTCGTAGCCGCTCATGCCGGCCACCAGCTTGGCGTGAAGGGCCTCGTTGCTGTCGAACAGGTCGTAGCGGACCTTGATCCCGGTCTCCTTTTCGAAGTTCCTGATCGTGTCCTCGGCGATGTAATCCCCCCAGTTGTAGATGTTGAGGACCTTCTCCTCATCCGCCCGCGCGACGGGCGACGCCAGCACCGCGAAGGCGCAGGCCAGCGCACCCAGGAGCAGGCGGGGACGCAGGGACATCGAACTCATGAACAAAACCTCCGGACGGGAAAGCAAAGAACAACAAAACGACTCGAGGGTTCCCTCGGCGCGGTGCCGGCCGGCACCGCGGGCCCCTAGAACAGGCGCACGCGCACCAGCACCTGCATCGCGATCAACCCCAATACAAATCCCATGCCACCGTAGATGATCGCCTGCAGCAGCCGGTTGGTACGCTTCTGGGCGGCCAGCAGTTCCAGCAGTTCGTTGCGGTGGTCCGGGGGGCGATTTTCCAGGAAATCGTGCATGAGTCGAGGCAATTGAGGCAGCAATTTCGCGTAGCGCGGCGCCTCGGCGCGCAACTGCTCGAACAGCTTGCGCGGGCCGATCTGGTCGGTCATCCACTTCTCGAGGAAAGGCTTGGCGGTGTGCCAGAGATCGAGTTCGGGGTCGAGCTGGCGGCCCAGGCCCTCGATGTTGAGCAGGGTCTTCTGCAGCAGCACCAGCTGTGGCTGGATCTCGACATGGAAGCGGCGCGAGGTCTGGAACAGCCGCATCAGCACCATGCCGAGCGAGATCTCCTTGAGCGGCCGATCGAAGTAAGGCTCGCAGACCGTGCGGATCGCTGCCTCGAGCTCGTCGATGCGGGTGCCGGGCGGCACCCAGCCGCTCTCGAGGTGCAGCTCGGCCACGCGCTTGTAGT
The DNA here is from genome assembly GCF_052114385.1 of Variovorax sp. M-6. NCBI lineage: Bacteria > Pseudomonadati > Pseudomonadota > Betaproteobacteria > Burkholderiales > Comamonadaceae > Variovorax > Variovorax sp. M-6. The sequence goes on from NZ_JBFREQ010000019.1 coordinate 122,788, forward strand.
CGCGGCGGAAGAAGGCGACGAAGTTCTGCGCCAGGTACTCCTTGTCCGATTCGGTCAGCGTCCCGATGATGCCGAAATCGAGCGAGACATAGCGTCCGAAGCTCTCCGGCTCCAGGCTGACCTGGATGTTGCCCGGGTGCATGTCGGCATGGAAGAAGCCATCGCGAAAGACCTGGGTGAAGAAGATCGTGACGCCGTCGCGTGCCAGCTTCGGGATGTCGACGCCGGCCGACCGCAGACGGTCGAGCTGGGCGATCGGCACGCCCTTCATGCGCTCCATCACCATGACCTCGGGATGGCAGAAGTCCCAGTACATCTCCGGGATCAGCACCAGCTTGAGCTGTTCCATGTTGCGGCGCAACTGGGCCGCATTGGCCGCTTCGCGCACCAGGTCGAGCTCGTCGTGCAGGTACTTGTCGAATTCGCGGACCACCTCGCGCGGCTTCAGCCGCTTGCCGTCGGCCGACAGGCCCTCGACCCAGCCGGCCATCATGGCCATCAGCGCCAGATCCTTCTCGATCACGTCACGCATGCCCGGGCGCAGCACCTTGACCGCTGCCTCGCGCACCGAGCCGTCGGCCAGGCGAACCGTCGCGAAGTGCACCTGGGCGATCGATGCGCTGGCGACCGGCGTCTCGTCGAACTGAACGAAGATGTCGCCGATCGGACGCCGGAAGGCGCGCTCGATGGTCGCGATCGCCACCTTGGACGGAAACGGCGGCACCCGGTCCTGCAACCAGGCGAGCTCGTCGGCGATGTCCGGCGGCAGCAGGTCGCGCCGGGTCGACAGCACCTGCCCGAACTTGACGAAGATCGGCCCCAGTCGCTCGAGCGCCTCGCGCAGCCGCTGTCCGCGCGGCGCGTCGAGGTTGCGGCCGACCGACACGATGCGCGCCACCACCCGCAGCCAGGGCTTCTGGAAGCTCGTGAGCACAAGCTCGTCGAGGCCGTAGCGAAGCGCGACCCAGACGATGAAGGCGCCGCGGTAGATCCGCCTCATTCGAAAACCTGCGCGCTGCGCGCTGAGGTGTTCGCCTTGGCCTTGGTAACGGTCCGGCGGCTCATTCGGCGCCTGCAGAACCGTCGGCCCTGCCCGGACGCTGGCCGACGAACTGCCGCAATGCCTCCACCACGCGGCGGGCGCCGCTCGCGATGGTGTGCGCCGGCACATCGCCGATGGCACGTGCGAGATCGTCTTCGACATCCCAGCGCACGTGATCGATCAACCAGTTGACCTCGGCGGCCAGTTGCACGTCGCCCTCGATGCGCACGGCCGGCTTGTCGCCGCGGAAGGCAGCCCGCGCGAGGCCGAAGGGCGACTCCTCGGTCACGGTCAGCGTCAGTTCGGCGGCAGCGCCTTCGGGCGCCAGGTCGAGCAGGCCAGCCGGCGTCGCGACGAACTGCATCGTCACGAAGAGCCACTCGAACTGCACCACGCGACCCTGCAGCCGCAGCAGGCGCTGCTGGGCCTCGGGTTCCTGCTGGAGCACATGGTTGAGGAAAAGCACGGTGCGGTGCTGGATCTCGTGGACAGCCCAGGCCGGCGGCTGCAGACGGCTGCCGACGCGATTGGCGAGGTCTTCCAGAAACGAAAAAGGGGACGATGGTGTAACCATGTTCGTATTATCGCGCTCGCCCCCCAGGTTGCCCGGCACTTCGTGTCCGGGCGCCCACCCCCTGCCAGGGGCAACATCAGCGGCCTGGCAAAGCCAGATCCGCGGCGTTTAATCAACGGGCCTGGCTTCGCCGGCCAAAGCAATCGGCGCTGGGGTTTTTCGACGGCTGCGCGCGAGCGCGCCTGTTCGTGGGCAGTCGCGGAACCGGCTTTGCCGGGCCGCTGACTGCGCCCCCGGAAGGGGGTGGGCGCCCCGACACGAAGTGCGGGGCAACCTGGGGGGGAGCCTACTGAAGTGCCTGCACGCCGGCCACCAGCCAGCCGCTGCCGCCCTTGGTGTCCTTGGTCATGTTCCAGACCTCGCGGAACGGGCTCGGGCCGGCCGACACGTCCTCGCGGATCATGCCGGAGAACTCGACGCTCGCCAGGTAGGCGTCGGGCAGCTCTTCGATGCCGAGCAGCTTGGCATCGAGCATCACGACCTCGGTCTTGTTCGCCTGGCCGCCGGTGTGGGTCTCGCGCTCGGCCAGTTGCTGGCGGATTTCACCCACCATGCCATCGGTCATCATGGAGCGCAGGGTGCCGATGTCGGCGCGGTCCCAGGCGTCCTGCAGGGTCACGAAGTTGCGCTTCGCCGCGGTGAGGAAGCCATCGGCATCGAAGCCGGCAGGAATGCCCCACGACTGGGAGCCCGCCAGGGCCGAACCGATCATGCTGCCGCCCGCGGCGGCGGCGCCGGCCATCGACGAACCGCTGGCGCGATCCGCCGGGTGCTCGGGCTGCTGCGAAGCGCTGGCGTCGAAAGCCGTGGCGTTGTTCTCCCACGGGCGGGCCGAGGCGTCGTTGCCGACGTTGCGGGGGCTGTACTGGGGCGGTGCCGTGGCATCCGCCGGACTGCCTGCGCCCTGGAAGGCGAAGCCGCCAGCGCGCGGCGAGGCGGCTGCACGCGAGCGGGCCGAGAAGATCCGCCACACGACCACGGCCGCCAGCACCAGCAGGCCGATCAGCAGGATGTTGCCGAAAGCGGCGCCGAGGCCGAGCGAATGCGCGAGCCAGGCCAGGCCGAGGCCCGCGGCCAAGCCGCCGAGCATGCCGGCCCAGGGCCGCTTGGGCGCCGCTGCAGCGGGGGCCGCCGTGGCCGGCTTGGCGGCGGCGTTGTTCACGTTCTGCGCCGGTGCACCCGGTGCCGCCGGCGTGGCGGGCGGAGTGGCCTGGCGCTGCGTCACGTTGCCGGACTGCTTGCCGAACGACCTGCCGCCACCCATGCGGGCAGCGCTGGCGTCGATGCTCACAACGGCCAATGCACACACCAGCAACAAGGACCCAAAATTCTTCATGACGTCTCCTCTTCGGCGAAAAACAGCTTCAACACTTGATTCCAACATGCAGGGCGACCACGCCGCCCGTCAAATTGTGATAGTCCACATGACCGAAACCGCCCTCCTTCATGAGGGTCTTGAGGTCTTCCTGGGTCGGATGCATGCGGATCGATTCGGCCAGGTAGCGGTAGCTGGCGTCGTCGCCGGCCACCACCTTGCCCAGGCGCGGCAGCACGCTGAACGAATACCAGTCGTAGGCCTTCTGCAGCGGCTTGGCGACCTTGGAAAACTCCAGCACCAGCAACTTGCCGCGCGGCTTCAGCACGCGGTTCATTTCCTTCAGCGCAACGTCCTTGTGGGTCATGTTGCGCAAGCCGAAGGCGACGGTCACGACATCGAAATGGTTGTCGGGAAACGGCAGTTTCTCGGCATCGCAGACCAGCGTGGGCAAGACGACCCCGGCATCGAGCAGGCGATCGCGGCCGGTGCGCAGCATGGCCTCGTTGATGTCGGTGTGGACCACCTCGCCGCTGGCGCCGACCTTCTTGGCGAAGGCGAGTGCGAGATCGCCGGTGCCGCCGGCGATGTCCAGCACCTTGGAGCCTTCTCCGACGTTGGCGACCATCACCGTGTAGGCCTTCCAGGCGCGGTGCAGGCCCATCGACATCAGGTCGTTCATGAGGTCGTAGCGCGAGGCGACCGAATCGAAGACGCCGCGCACGCGCTTCGCCTTGTCGCTTTCGTCGACCGATTCGAATCCGAAATGGGTGGTGCTCATGCACCCGATGTTAGGCCGGAAGCGTTCACATCAAGCCGGATAACCCGCAGGGGCGCTGGACTTTCGTTGCTCAATGGCTCCCGCAGGCGTGTCCGCCGTGGCCCGACGCGGCCGCCTTGCCGGCCATCGGCGCGTCACGGTCGACGCCCGCGGCGGCCAGGCGCCGCTCGTACTCGGCCCACAGCTCGGCCTCGCGCGCACCGAGGTCGTAGAGCAGATCCCACGAGAAGATGCCGCTGTCATGACCGTCGCTGAAGGTCGGCTGCACCGCGTAGTTGCCGACCGGCTGCAGGTCGACCAGGCCGACCTCGCGCTTGCCGGTCTGCAGCACCTCCTGGCCGGGCCCGTGGCCCTGCACCTCGGCCGAGGGTGAATAGATGCGCATCAGCTCGAACGGGATGCGGAAGGTCGCGCCGTCGGAAAAGCCCACCTCCAGCACGCGCGATTGGCCGTGCACCGTGATCGACTGGGGCGTCGGTGCGCCCGCCTGCAAACCTGCCATCAGAAACTCCTTGTCGCCAGACGCTGGATCATCTCGCGTTCCAGTGCCGGCCGTTGAACCTCGATCGCCTGCTCGCGCTGCGGGTCGGACGCGCGCTGCGCCGCGGCCCACACCGGCGATGGAAAGCGGCTGTCCCAGTCGAAGCGCGCGATCACGTGCCAATGCAGGTGCGGGACCATGTTGCCGAGGGCGGCAAGATTGATCTTGGCCGGCGCCAGGACGTCGCGCAGGCATTGCTCCACCACGGCCACGGCCTCCATGCACAGGGCACGGTCCGACGGGGCCAGGTCGGACCACTCGGCGACATGGTCGGCCCAGACGACGCGGTAGAACGCCGGAAAGCCCGCTTCGGCCGCGTGGATCACGCGCAGCTTGGCGGCCTGGAAGACCAGGCGCCCGCCGGGCTCGTCGCACAGCGGACAGCCCGCCACATGCTTCGGCGTCATACCAGCACGCGTTCGATGCCGCCGTGGTTGGCGGCTGCCACGTACGCGGGCATCCAGTCCTCGCCGAGGATCTTGTTGGCCATCTCGACCACGATGTAGTCGGCTTCGAGCAGGCCGTTGTTCAGGTCGTTGCCGTAGCGGCTCAGGCCCTGCAGGCAGCTCGGGCAGCTGGTGAGGATCTTGACGTTGGCTTCGGGTGCGACCATGCCCGCATCGCGCAGCGCCGCCTCGCCCTTCTTCAGTTCCTCTTCCTTGCGGAAACGGATCTGCGTCGAGATGTCCGGCCGGGTCACGCCCAGCGTGCCCGATTCGCCGCAGCAGCGGTCGTTCTTGAGCACGTTGTCGCCGACCAGCGCCTTCACGGTCTTCATCGGGTCCTGCAGCTTCATGGGCGTGTGGCAGGGGTCGTGGTAGAGGTAGCCTCCACCGCCCGCATCTCCCAATGTAATGCCCTTCTCGAGCAGGTACTCGTGGATGTCGATGATCCGGCAGCCCGGGAAGATCTTGTCGAACTGGTAGCCCTGCAACTGGTCGTAGCAGGTGCCGCAGCTCACGACCACGGTCTTGATGTCGAGGTAGTTGAGCGTGTTGGCAACGCGGTGGAAGAGCACCCGGTTGTCGGTGATCATCTTCTCTGCCTTGTCGAACTGTCCGCTGCCGCGCTGCGGGTAGCCGCAGCAGAGATAGCCAGGCGGCAGCACCGTCTGCACGCCCGCGTGCCACAGCATCGCCTGCGTGGCGAGGCCGACTTGCGAGAACAGCCGCTCCGAGCCGCAGCCGGGGAAATAGAACACCGCCTCGGTCTCGGGCGTGGTCGCCTCGGGATTGCGGATGATCGGCACATAGTCGGCATCCTCGATGTCGAGCAGCGCGCGCGCGGTCTTCTTGGGCAATCCGCCAGGCATCTTCTTGTTGATGAAATGGATCACCTGCTCCTTGATCGGCGCCGGGCCGAGCGTGGCAGGCGGCGCGGCGGTCTGCTTCTTCGCCAGGCCGCGCAGCAGGTCGTTGGCCAGGCGCTGCGCCTTGAAGCCGATGTCGACCATGCCCGAGCGCATCATCTTGATGGTCTGCGGATTGGTTGCATTGAGGAAGAACATCGCGGCCGCATTGCCCGGGCGGAATGACTTCTGCCCCATCTTGCGCAGCAGGTTGCGCATGTTCATCGAGACCTCGCCGAAGTCGATGTTGACCGGGCACGGCGTGAGGCACTTGTGGCACACGGTGCAATGGTCGGCCACGTCCTCGAACTCTTCCCAGTGCTTGATGCTGACGCCGCGCCGGGTCTGCTCCTCGTAGAGGAAGGCCTCGACCAGCAGCGAAGTCGCAAGGATCTTGTTGCGCGGCGAATAGAGCAGGTTGGCGCGCGGCACGTGGGTCGCGCAGACCGGCTTGCACTTGCCGCAGCGCAGGCAGTCCTTGACGCTGTCGGCGATGGCGCCGATGTCGCTCTGCTGCATGATGATCGACTCGTGCCCCATCAGGCCGAAGCTCGGCGTGTAGGCGTTGGTCAGGTCGGAATGCATCGCGCGGCCGTCGGGGGTCAGATGCTCGCTGCCGCGCAGCAGCTTGCCCTTGTTGAAGCGGCCTTCGGGGTCGACCTTCTTCTTGTAGTCGGTGAAGGGCTGCAGCTCCTCGTCGCTGAGGAATTCGAGCTTGGTGATGCCGATGCCATGCTCGCCCGAGATCACGCCGTCGAGGCTGCGCGCCAGCGCCATGATGCGCACGACGGCCGCGTGGGCGGTCTGCAGCATCTCGTAGTTGTCGCTGTTGACCGGGATGTTGGTGTGCACGTTGCCGTCGCCGGCGTGCATGTGGAGCGCGATCCAGACGCGGCCCTTGAGGACGCTGCGGTGGATCTCGCTGCACTCGGCGAGGATCGGCGCGAACTCGGCGCCGGTGAAGATCTCCGCCAAGGGCGCGCGCAGCTGGGTCTTCCAGCTTGCGCGCAGCGAATGGTCCTGCAACTGCGGGAACAGCGTCTCGACCCCGTCGAGCCAGCCCTGCCACAGGGCCCTGACCTCGCCCACCAGCGCCACCGCCTGGGCCACGCGGTCTTCCAGCAGCTCGGCCGCCGGAATGTCGTTGGCGTCTTCGCGCTTGCCCAGCGGCAGGTTGCCCCGCGCGAGGAAGTCTTCCAGCGCATCGGCCAGCGCGATCTTGTTCTGCAGCGACAGCTCGATGTTGATGCGCTCGATGCCGTCGGTGTACTCGGCCATCCGCGGCAGCGGAATGACGACGTCCTCATTGATCTTGAAGGCGTTGGTGTGTCGGCTGATGGCGGCGGTGCGCTTGCGGTCGAGCCAGAACTTCTTGCGTGCCTCGGGGCTGATCGCGATGAAGCCCTCGCCGCTGCGCGAGTTGGCGATGCGCACCACCTCGGAGGTCACGCGCGCCACCGTGTCGGCGTCGTCGCCGGCGATGTCGCCGAACAGCACCATCTTCGGCAGCCCGCCATGGCGCTTCGACTTGGTCGCATAGCCGACGGCCTTGAGATAGCGGTCGTCGAGGTGCTCCAGGCCCGCCAGCAGCACGCCCGATCGCTTCTGCTCGGCGAACATGAAGTCCTTGATCTCCACGATGCTCGGCACCGCGTCCTTGGCATTGCCGAAGAACTCGAGGCAGACCGTGCGGGTGTGGGCCGGCATGCGATGCACGATCCAGCGGCAGCTGGTGATCAGGCCGTCGCAGCCTTCCTTCTGGATGCCGGGCAGGCCCGACAGGAACTTGTCGGTCACGTCCTTGCCGAGGCCTTCCTTGCGGAAGGTGCTGCCCGGAATCTCGAGCCGCTCGGCACGCAGCGCCGTCTTGCCGTCGGCGGCGAAGTACTGGAGCTCGAACACCGCGCTCTCGGCGTCGTGGATCTTGCCGAGGTTGTGGCCGACGCGGGTGACCTCCAGCCACTCGGCGTCCGGCGTCACCATCCGCCACGAGGCCAGGTTGTCGAGCGCCGTGCCCCACAGCACGGCCTTCTTGCCGCCCGCGTTCATCGCCACGTTGCCGCCGACGCAGGAGGCCTCGGCCGAGGTCGGGTCGACCGCGAACACGAAGCCCGCGCGCTCGGCCGCATCCGCGACGCGCTGGGTGACGACGCCGGCCTCGGTCCAGATCGTCGGCACCGGCGCTTCGAGACCGGGCAGCTCGCGCAGCTCGACCTCGGTCATGGCCTCGAGCTTCTCGGTGTTGATGACCGCGCTGTTCCAGGTCAGCGGGATCGCGCCGCCCGTGTAGCCGGTGCCGCCGCCGCGCGGAACAATGGTGAGGCCCAGTTCGATGCAGCCCTTGACCAGGCCGGCCATCTCGGCCTCGGTGTCGGGCGTCAGCACCACGAAGGGGTACTCGACCCGCCAGTCGGTGGCGTCGGTCACGTGCGACACGCGCGACAGGCCGTCGAACTTGATGTTGTCCTTGGCGGTGAGCCGGCGCAACGCGCGCGTGGTCTTGCGCCGAAGGGCCGCGACCTCGCGGAACATGCCGTCGAAGGCCGAGACCGCCTGCGCCACCAGGCCGATCAGCTCGCCGACGGACGCGTCGCGCTGGGCGTCGCTGTCGGGGGTGCGCCGCTTCTGCACCTCGCCCAGGCGGTGGTTGAGCGCCTCGACCAGCTGGCCGCGGCGGCGCGGGTTGTCCAGCAGGTCGTCGACCAGGTAGGGGTTGCGCTGCACCACCCAGATGTCGCCCAGCACTTCGTAGAGCATGCGGGCCGAGCGGCCGGTGCGGCGCTCCGAGCGAAGGGTCTGCAGCAGTTCCCAGCCGCGCCCGCCCAGAAGGCGGATCACGATCTCGCGATCGGAGAAGCTGGTGTAGTTGTAGGGGATCTCACGCAATCGCGCAGGCTCTGCGGCCTGCGACAACAACGCCGTCAACGCGGTCGGAGCATTCATCGGGGAGTGGCCTCGGTCGGGCGCTGCGCGCCCATGAACCAGGGGGGATGGATTTTAAGTCAGCCCCGATGGCCATGCCGGGCGCACAAAAAAAACGGCCCGCGTGAAGCGGGCCGTTCGATGCGTGCCGGTGTACCGGCCGTTCTTTCTACGGGATCAGGGCACGTTGGCCGTCTTGAGGTGGAACGGCTTGCCAGGCAGGGCCATGGAGCCGCCGTACTCGGCGCTGATGGAGCCCGTGGGCGTCACGGGACACCCGTTGGGCGCCGGGCAGGCCTTGCCGTCGATGAAGATCACGGGTCCGTAGCGGTAGTTCCTGATGGCCTTGCCGGCGTAGTCGGCCACGCTCACGATGTTGTTCGAGTTGGCGAAGTTGTCCGCGTCCTCGATCGAGATCGGATCGATCATGCGCGAGTCCTGCAGGGTGCGCACGATGCTGCCGCTGTTGCCGTTGGACGCGAAGCGCACCCACGAGATCTTGCGGTCGCCGCGCGAACTCACCAGCACCTGCTGCGACAGCGGATCGATGTTGCTGCTGCTGGTGTTGGTCGGCTCAGCCTTGGACGTCGCGATCGAGGTCGGATTGCGTCCGAGGCCCGTGACCGTGCCAACCTCCGTGAAGGCATTCGGCGAGGGCGACGGAGCCGCACCGCCCGAGGCATAGCCGTCCAGGCTGTAG
>NZ_JBFREQ010000020.1:0-127463 GCF_052114385.1 Variovorax sp. M-6
GTCGTAGGCCTTCGCTTCGCCGCCGAACTTGGCCGACAGCACGGTGGCGATCGCCGCCGTCAGCGTCGTCTTGCCATGGTCCACGTGACCGATCGTGCCCACGTTGACGTGCGGCTTCGTGCGGGTGAATTTTCCTTTTGCCATTTTCTATCCTTGAAAGAGCATTGCCCGTGTGAGGTTTAACGTCTGCACCCTGTTGCTGGTTCTCTCGCCACGGGCAACGAGAGGCACAGGGTCGCAGACCCGGGGCGCGAGCCCCTTGACTTGTTACTTGGAGCGCGACGCGACGATGGCTTCAGCCACGTTGCGCGGTGCTTCGGAGTAGTGCTTGAATTCCATCGTGTACGTGGCGCGGCCTTGGGTGGCCGAGCGCAGCGTGGTCGAGTAGCCGAACATTTCCGACAGCGGGACTTCAGCCTTGATGAGCTTGCCGCCGCCGATCATGTCGTCCATGCCCTGCACCATGCCGCGACGCGACGAGAGGTCGCCCATCACGTTGCCGGCGTAGTCTTCAGGCGTTTCGACTTCCACGGCCATCATCGGCTCAAGGATCACCGGCGAAGCCTTGCGGGCGCCTTCCTTGAAACCGAAGATCGCAGCCATCTTGAAGGCCATTTCGTTCGAGTCCACGTCGTGGTACGAACCGAAGTGCAGCGTGACCTTGACGTCGACGACCGGATAGCCGGCCAGCACGCCTTGCGTCAGCGCTTCGATCACGCCCTTCTCGACCGCGGGGATGTACTCGCGCGGCACCACGCCGCCCTTGATCGCGTCGACGAACTCGAAGCCCTTGCCGGCTTCGTTCGGCTCGAGCTTGAGCACCACGTGGCCGTACTGGCCCTTGCCGCCCGATTGGCGAACGAACTTGCCTTCGGCATCTTCGACCGTCTTGCGAATGGTTTCGCGGTAGGCCACTTGCGGCTTGCCGACGTTGGCTTCGACGCCGAACTCGCGCTTCATGCGGTCCACGATGATTTCGAGGTGGAGCTCGCCCATGCCGGAGATGATGGTCTGGCCGGATTCTTCGTCGGAACGCACGCGGAACGACGGATCTTCGGAGGCCAGGCGCTGCAGCGCGATGCCCATCTTTTCCTGGTCGGCCTTGGTCTTGGGCTCGACGGCCTGCGAGATCACGGGCTCGGGGAATTCCATGCGCTCGAGCGTGATGATGGCATCGGGGTCGCACAGCGTTTCGCCGGTCGTGACGTCCTTCAGGCCCACGCAGGCGGCGATGTCGCCGGCACGGATTTCGTCGATTTCGAGACGCTCGTTGGCGTGCATCTGGACGATACGGCCGATGCGCTCCTTCTTGCCCTTGACCGGGTTGTAGACCGTGTCGCCCTTGCTCAGCACGCCCGAATAGACGCGCACGAAGGTCAGCTGGCCCACGTACGGGTCGGTCATCAGCTTGAATGCCAGCGCCGAGAACTTCTCTTCGTCGGCGGGCTTCCGGCTGGTTTCCTTCTCGTCGTCGTCGGTGCCGGCGACCGGCGGGATGTCCAGCGGCGAGGGCATCAGCTCGATCACGGCGTCGAGCATGCGCTGCACGCCCTTGTTCTTGAATGCGCTGCCGCACATCATCGGCTGGATCTCGCCGGCGATGGTGCGGGTGCGCAGGCCGAGCGTGATCTCCGCCTCGGTGAGGTCACCCTCTTCGAGGTACTTGTTCATCAGCTCTTCGGAGGCCTCGGCGGCGCTCTCGACCATCTTCTCGCGCCATTCCTTGGCGGACTCGAGCAGTTCGGCCGGGATCTCGCGGTAGTCGAACTTCATGCCCTGCGAGGCTTCATCCCAGTAGATGGCCTTCATCTTGCGCAGGTCGACCACGCCCTGGAACTTGTCCTCGGCACCGATCGGGATCACGATCGGCACGGGGCTGGCCTTCAGGCGATCGATCATCATCTGGCGCACGCGGAAGAAGTTGGCGCCGATGCGGTCCATCTTGTTCACGAACGCGAGACGGGGCACCTTGTACTTGTTGGCCTGGCGCCAGACGGTCTCGGACTGGGGCTGCACGCCGCCGACCGAGTCGTACACCATCACGGCGCCGTCGAGCACGCGCATCGAGCGTTCGACTTCAATCGTGAAGTCCACGTGGCCCGGGGTGTCGATGATGTTGATGCGGTGCTCGGGCATGGAGTGGTCCATGCCCTTCCAGAAACAGGTCACGGCGGCCGAGGTGATCGTGATGCCGCGCTCTTGCTCCTGCTCCATCCAGTCGGTGGTGGCGGCGCCGTCATGCACTTCGCCCAGCTTGTGGGTCACGCCGGTGTAGAACAGGATGCGTTCGGTGGTGGTCGTCTTGCCGGCGTCGATGTGCGCCGAGATACCGATGTTGCGGTAGCGCTCGATGGGGGTCTTGCGTGCCATGAAATTTACTCCGTTAACGGATGAAAGCCCGCCCACCGGTCTCGGTGGTTCGGGCTTCCAGCCTGTCTGATTAGGGGGGAACGACTCTTAGAAGCGGAAGTGGCTGAAGGCCTTGTTGGCCTCGGCCATGCGGTGCACTTCATCGCGCTTCTTCATGGCGCCGCCACGGCCTTCCGTGGCTTCCATGAGTTCGTTGGCCAGACGCAGGGCCATCGACTTTTCGCCGCGCTTGCGGGCGGCTTCCTTGATCCAGCGCATCGACAGCGCCAGGCGACGGACCGGGCGCACTTCGACTGGCACCTGGTAGTTCGCGCCGCCGACGCGGCGCGACTTCACTTCGACCATCGGCTTCACGTTGTTGATGGCCATCGTGAAGGCTTCCAGCGGGTCCTTGCCCGGGTTCTTCTTCTCGATCTGGTCGAGCGCACCGTAGATGATGCGTTCTGCGACCGCCTTCTTGCCGCCTTCCATGATCACGTTCATGAACTTCGACAGCTCGACATTGCCGTACTTGGGATCCGGCAGGATTTCACGTTTGGGGACTTCGCGACGACGTGGCATTTTTCTAACCTCTTTGCTTCAGTTGGCGCCGTTTCCAGCACCGCGAGAGCCAACAAGAACTCTCACTTACTCGACCCAATATCGGGTCACTTCGCTCGATGCACCGGCCAGGGCACTCGAACACCGCTGATTGAAATACAGAAAGCCTTAGGCCTTCTTGGGGCGCTTCGCGCCGTACTTGGAACGCGACTGCTTGCGGTCTTTCACGCCTTGCAAGTCGAGCGAACCGCGCACGATGTGGTAGCGAACACCGGGCAAGTCCTTGACACGACCGCCGCGAACCAGCACGACGCTGTGTTCCTGCAGGTTGTGGCCTTCGCCGCCGATGTAGGAAATGACTTCGAAGCCGTTGGTCAGGCGCACCTTGGCGACCTTGCGCAGCGCCGAGTTCGGCTTTTTCGGGGTCGTGGTGTAGACCCGGGTGCAGACACCGCGACGTTGCGGCGAGTTCTGCATGGCAGGGCTCTTCGAATTGATCTTTTCGACCGTTCGACCCTGACGCACCAGTTGATTGATGGTTGGCATGTGTAAATAAGTCCCAAAACTACCCCGAAGGCCCCAGGCGTGAACCGGCCGGACGGGGGGAACGACCAATAATTGGCCGAAAACGTGAATCCCTTCGGATTTTCCGAAAAGCCCAACAGTATAGCACGCTCCCAGGTTGCCCGCACTTCGTGTCGGGCGCCCACCCCCTACCGGGGGCAACACCAGCGGCCCGGCGAAGCCGGTTCCGCGGTGTTCCACCAACGGGCCTGGCTGCGCCGGCCGACAGCAATCAAGGGGCGAGCAACTGCAACTACTTGATCCAGAGGCGTACTGCGTCCCAGGCGCGGCCGAGGACGCCTGCTTGCTGCACGGCATCTAACGCCACCAGGGGAACCTCGGCCACGGGCTCGTCGCCCAGCGTGACCTTCAGGGAGCCGATCGGCTGGAACTTGGTAAAGGGCGCGACCAGCGGATCGGGGCGCACCACCTGCGTCTTGATCTTGCCTGCCGAGCCAGCCGGCACAGCCACCACGATGGCGTCCGGACGGCCGAGCTTGACGGTGTTTTCCTTGCCCTTCCAGACCGCCGGCGTCGCCACCGCCTGGTTGGCGTCGAACAGACGGACCGCGTCGAAGGCCGTGTAGCCCCAGTTGAGGAGCTTCTGCGATTCGTTGGCGCGCGCGTTTTCGCTCGCGGCGCCCAGCACGATCGACACCAGGCGCCGACCGCCCGTGAGATTCGGGAAGTCGCGCTTGGCGGTAACGATCATGCAGTAGCCGGCCGCCTGGGTATGGCCGGTCTTCAGGCCGTCGACGGTCGGGTCGCGGAACAGCAGCAGGTTGCGGTTGGTGTCGTTGGTCGACGGCGTGCCGGGGAACCGGTATTTCTTGATCGCGTAGTAGTGCACGTACTCGGGAAAATCGCGCATCAGGCGGGTCGCCAGGATGCTCAGGTCGCGCGCGGTGGTGGTGTGGCCGGGCTCGGTGAGGCCTTCGGGGTTCTTGTAGGTCGTGTTCTTCATGCCCAGGGCCTTGGCCTGCTCGTTCATGAGTTCGACGAAATGCTCGACCGTGCCGCCCACGCCCTCCGCCAGCGCCACCGTGGCGTCGTTGCCCGACTGCACGATCAGGCCCTTGATCAGGTCTTCCACGGGCACCTGCATCTTCGGGTCGATGAACATGCGCGAACCCGGCATCTTCCAGGCGCGCGTGCTGACCGGCAGGGTCTGCTGCAGGCTGATCTTCTTCGCGCGCAGCGCGTCGAAGACCAGGTAGGCCGACATCAGCTTGGTCAGCGACGCCGGTTCGACCTGGCTGTCGATGTCCTTCTGCGCCAGCATCTGGTTGGCAGTGACGTCGAGCAGCATGAAGCTGCGCGCGGCGATCTCCGGCGGCGCCGGCACCTGGGCCCCGGCGGCAAGACAGAAAGATGCGGCAGCGGCGACTGCGAAGGCACGCAGCGCCTCAACAAAACGATTCATGGGGGAGCGAGACGACGAAAAAAACTAGCCCGCGCGCAAATGGCGGACGACGAGGCTCTTGAGCAGCGGCAATTGTCCGTGAAAGAAATGGCCCCCTCCGGGAACGACTGTGACAGGAAGTGACTGCGGCCGGGCCCAGTCCATCACCGCGGCCAGCGGCACGGTGTCGTCCTGCTCGCCGTGCACCACCAGGGCGCACTCGTGGGCCTCGGCCGGCAGCGCCGCGACCGAGAAGCGCGCCGCCGCCGTGCCGACCAGCACCACGTGGTGGATGTCGCGCGCGGCCCAGAGCTTGTCGATGGCGCAGCTGGCGACGAAGGCGCCGAAGGAAAAGCCGGCGATCGCCAGCGGCCCCTCGGGCGCCAATTGCTCGACCACCGCGCGCATGTCCTCGCACTCCCCGCGGCCTTCGTCGTGCACACCTTCGCTGGCGCCGACACCGCGGAAGTTGAAGCGCACCGCGGTCCAGCCGCAGGCGACGAAGGCGCGCGCCAGCGTCTGCACCACCTTGTTGTCCATGCTGCCGCCGAACAGCGGATGCGGATGGGCGATCACCGCCACGCCGAGCGCCGGCGCACCTTCGGCCGCGCGGTCGCGCAGTACTTCGATGACGCCTGCCGCGCCCTTCAGTTGGAGCTTTTCGGTCCGCGCGTTCATCTCAGTTTTCCACCACGCGATCACATCGCCCACGACGCATGAAACCGGCGCAGTCAAAGGCCAGGAACGCCGCGGAACCGGCTCTGCCGGGCCGCTGGGGTTGCCCCCTTGAGGGGGAGGCGCCGCAAGGCGCATCGGGGGTGAGCTTCATACTAGCGACCGACATCGGGCGACAGCAGCAGCCGCTCGACCACTTGGCCGTTCTTGAGGTGCGACTCGACGATCTCGTCGATGTCCTCGTCGTCCACGAAGGTGTACCAGACCGCGTCCGGATAGACGACGGCGACCGGCCCACCGGCGCAGCGGTCCAGGCAGCCGGCCTTGTTGACCCGGACCTTGCCGGGTCCGGCCAAGCCGGCCTCCTTGACGCGCGACTTGCAGCGATCGAAACCGGCCTGGGCCTCGTGCTTCGAGCAGGAATCCTCGCCACTCTTGCGTTCGTTCAGGCAGAAGAAGATGTGGCGGCCGTAATAGCCCGCCGGCGCGGGAATGCTGGAACTCGACATCGACCCATTCTATTGAGCCGGCGCGCCGGGCGCCCTGCGCGACAGCTCTACCAGTACGTAAGCGAGGGTTGCAAAAGGCCAGGTCCAGCCCAGCCACTGCGCAAGGCCATGGAAGCGGATGAACCGCCCCTGCTCCCAGGTCGCCAGCGTCTGGGCGAAATAAGCGCTCTCGGGCGCCTGGTTCAGGAGGCTCAGGTGCACCACCAGCGCGATCAGCAGCAGGGCCGCGCAGAAGCGCCGCGGAGCGCCCAGCAGCAGCACGCCGATGAACAGAGCGGCCGCGATGCCGACTTGCACCGGCAGGCTGAGCCAGGCCCAGGCGTGCGGCGGCCCGTAGCTGAGCGCCGCCGACAGCGCCGAGGCGCCCACGCCCGCCAGCAGGATCAACGGCAGCAGGATCGCCCGCCGGGCGGCCGAACGCGTGACCAGAAAGCCGAGCAGGCAAGGCACCAGCGCGCCCAGCATGACGCAGAGCAGTTCGACCCCCGGCACCAGGGGTTCGAGTTCGAACTCGCGCACCGGCATCCATTCGATGAAGGGCGTGTCGACCAGCCAGTCGGCAATGCCGGCCTCGAGCCGCTCGAACACCTGGCCCAGGCCGAAGCTGACGGCGGCCGGAAACAGCAGCGCGATCGGCCACAGGGCCAGCAGCACCAGCCCGCCGCGCGAATCGTCGACGAACCAGTTCGAGCGGGTCCGATGCCAGTGGGCGACCGCGCCGACACGCTCGAGCACCGCCGCGAGCACCGCGCCGACGAACGCGCCGACGATGTTGAGCCCGAGGTCGACGTTGGAGGGAATGCGCGCCGGCAGGTAGCTCTGCAAGGTTTCCATGGCGAACGAAATCGCCGCGGCCACGGCCGTGGCACGAAGCACGGCGCGGATGCCGCCGGTGGCCGGCCGGTTGCGGATCACCGCGATGGCGGCGAGAAAACCCAGCGGCAGATAACCGACGACATTGATGCCGAAGTCGAAGCCGGTCCAGTACTTGGGCCAGGGCGCCGCCAGGTAGGCCCAGGGCGCGATGCCCTGGTCGCGCCAGTCGGCGAAGGGATACAGGCTCGCGTAGACGATCAGCGCCGCGTAGGCGAGCGCCAGCGGCAAGGCGACGGATTTGTGCTGCGTGGCCACCGCATTCAGAACGGCTTGACGACGACCAGCACCACGATGGCGAGCAGCAGCAGCACGGGCAGTTCGTTGAACCAGCGGTACCAGCGATGGCTGCGGCGGTCGTTGCCCGCCACGAAACGGCGCAGCAGCACGCCGCAGCCATGGTGATAGCCGATGGCCACCAGCACCAGGGCCAGCTTCGCATGCATCCAGCCGCTGCCCGGTCCGCGGCCGATGCCGTAGCCGAGCCAGAGCCACAGTCCGAAGCCGAGCGCCGGCACGGCGAGGAAGGTCATGAAGCGGAACAGCTTTTGCCCCATCAGCACCAGCCGGGCCCGCTCGGCGACCGATTCCGGCGCGACCAGTGCCAGGTTGACGAAGATGCGCGGCAGATAGAACAGTCCCGCGAACCAGCTGGCGATGAAGACGATGTGCAGCGATTTGACCCAGAGCATGGCGGCAGTTTAGTGGGGCGCTCCCTCCCCGCCCGGCCCACGCCCGCCGTCGGACGCGCAAAAAAAAGCCCGACGTCAAAACGTCGGGCTTGGGAAGCCCTTTTGCTGTCACACATCAAGGCACCCGCTCAGGGAGGAAAAGCGGGGAGCGGCAAGCCGCCCGGGACAGAATTTAACAAAGGCAAAACAACCTATCAAGCAAGACGGGCCATTTTTTTAACCTTATGGTTGAAACCACTAGTACCAATAGCTTCGTTTCATTCTCGATTGCGAGCAGAAATAAGCAGAAGATCGTGTGAAAGCCGGATTCCAAGCGGTCGTCGCTCTTGGGGCACAATTTTCGACATGACCTTCCACGCCTCTTTTCCCGCCGGCCGGCCGCGCCGCCTGCGCCGGGACGCGTTCACGCGCAATCTCGTGCGCGAGCACACACTCACAACCAATGACCTGATCTACCCGGTGTTCGTGCAGGAGGGAGAGAAACGGCGCGACGCGGTCGCGTCGATGCCGGGCGTGGAACGGCTGAGCCTCGACCTGCTGCTGCCGGTCGCCGAGCAGTGCGTGGCGCTCGGCGTTCCCGTGATGGCCTTGTTCCCCGTCATCGATGCCCGGCTGAAGACGCCGGCCGGCGACGAGGCCTTCAATCCCGACGGCCTGATCCCGCGCGTGGTGGCGGCGCTCAAGTCGCGCTTTCCCGAGCTCGGCGTGATGACCGACGTCGCGCTCGACCCCTACACCAGCCACGGCCAGGACGGGCTGCTCGACGACAGCGGCTACATCCTCAACGATCCCACCGTCGAAGTGCTGGTCAAGCAGGCGCTCGCCCAGTCGCGCGCCGGCGTCGACATCGTGGCGCCGAGCGACATGATGGACGGCCGGATCGGCGCGATCCGCAACGCGCTCGAGGCGCGCGGCGACATCCACACGCGGATCATGGCCTACAGCGCCAAGTACGCGAGCGCCTTCTACGGCCCCTTCCGCGACGCGGTCGGCTCGGCCGCCAACCTCGGCAAGAGCGACAAGAAGGTCTACCAGATGGACCCGGGCAACAGCGACGAAGCGCTGCGCGAAATCGCGATCGACATCGCCGAAGGCGCCGACATGGTGATGGTGAAGCCCGGCATGCCCTACCTGGACATCGTGCGCCGGGTGAAGGATGAATTCCGGGTGCCTACCTTCGCCTACCAGGTGAGCGGCGAGTACGCGATGCTCAAGGCCGCGGCCCAGAACGGCTGGCTGGACCACGACGCGGTGATGATCGAAAGCCTCCTGGCCTTCAAGCGCGCCGGGGCCGACGGCGTGCTGACCTATTTCGCGCTCGATGCGGCGCGGCTGCTCAAGCAAAACTGAGACCTTGCGGGACAGACCCGCAAAACTGCACGGCAGTTTTTTGCTCTGTCCTCAACTGACTAGGAATACGCCCCCCCCATGCGCATCTTCAAGATCGACGGCACGCAGGTCACCGAGCACGACGCGCTGGCGCCGATGGCGGCGCCGGGCGCCTGCGAACGGGGCTACCTGTGGCTGTCGCTGACGCGGGACGAATTCCGGACCTCGCTGCCGCAGGTGCAGGAGGTGCTGCAGTCGCTGTGCGGCACCCTGCTGCTGGACCTCCACGTGAGCGATCTGCTCAACGACCAGTTGCCCTCGCGCTACGACTACACCTCGCAGTACGACCTGCTGGTGTTCCGCCGGCTGGCCGCCTCCAACGGCAAGGAGCCGTCGCCGAAGGCCGACACGCCGGTGCGCGGCGGCCCGACCGTGCTGCGCCGGGTGGACACCCGTCCGGTCGGCTTCGCGGTGTTCGATCGCGTGCTGCTGTCGGTGCATCCCGAGGACGGTACGGTGCGCGACGCCTTCGCCGCCAAGCTGCTGGCGGCGGCGGCCGCGCCGGACGACCGCGGCCGCGCGGCGGTCCCGGCGCTCGACATCCGCGCGGTGTCCTCCCGCATGCCCTCGGGCCCTGCCGACCTGATGCTGCGCGTCGTCAACCAGATCGTCGACGCCTACCTCGACCTGCGGCGCGAGTTGACACGCCAGCTCGACCACTGGCAGGCCGAGCTGATCGACCCGCGCAGCCGCTTCACCAACTGGAGCGCGCTGATGGATTCCCGGCAGTCGCTCTACCACCTCGATGAGATCTGCGAGGACCAGCGCGGCGCAATCCAGGACTGGATTGATGCACTCGAGACCTTGCCGACGCCGGCGGGCACCGCCGAGCAGCGCGAGCGCGAACTGGTCATGGTCCGCAGCCGCGACGTCCTCGAGCACATCGAGCGCGTGGTGCACCACGTCCGGCGGCTCGAGCAGAACGCCGAAACCGCGGTCCAGATGCATTTCAGCGTCCAGGGCCACCGCGCCAACGACATCATGCGGGTGCTGACCGTGCTGACCGCGATCTTCCTGCCGCTGAACCTGATTGCCGGCATCTTCGGCATGAACTTCGAGTTCATCCCCCTGGTGCACAAGGCCGACGGCTTCTGGATCGCGATGGGATCGATGGGCGTGATCGCGGTGGTGCTGATCCTCGTCTTCTGGCGCAAGCGCTACCTGGCCCGACCCCATTGACCCATTGAAAAAGCCGGAGGGCGCTCTCGCGCCCTCCGGCTTCTGGTCAGGCAGCGCCCGGCTTACTTGACGGTTGCGGCGCCGGCCTTCTGGGCTTCCACGCGCGGTTCCGCCGACTTGTTCATGGTCGAGATCACGCGGCTGTTGACGCGCGAACCGCCGACGACGTTCTGGTCGGGTGCGTTCGCGGTGGCGACGGCCTGGGCACGCACGGCTTCCGGGTTGGCGACCGAGTTGAAAGGCTCGGCGCCGCGCGAACCGCGCACCACGTTCTGGTTCGGCGCAGCCGCGGTACGGACCGCTTCGGCGCTGACTTCGTCGCGGCTCTTGGCCGAGACGGCGGTGTGCACGCCCTGGTAGGTTTCGGCCTGGGCGCCAGCGGCGGCGAGGAAGGACAGTGCGGCAGCGGCGAGGATGCGGGAGGTCTTCATTTCAGTTCCTTTGGAGTCGTCGGAGTTGGTTTCAAACCAGGCTCGCTGTCGCTGGCCTGTGCGCTCGAGTGTCGAGCCGAATCCCTAAGGGAAAACACCAAGAAAAGAGACACCGCGTTTCCCGGATCGAAACAATCCCGATTCCCAGGGGGAAAAGGGAAAAGCCGGACCGTGCCTCGGCATGGTCCGGCCCTCCGGCCCATCGACGCGGATCAGAGGCCGGCTTGCTGCGTCACCGGGCGGACGATCTTGTATTGCGCCGGCACCACGCTGTTCACGAAGGCCTTGCGGTCCAGGTTCTGGTTCGGCTCGTGGGCGGTCGCCACGGCCTGGGCACGGATCGTTGCGCGGTCGGCCGGGGCGGTCAACGCCGGGGCGACGCGCGAGGACACGCCGTCTGCATAGGGGTTCTCGCTGCGCGCGGCCACCACGGCCTGGGCATTCACATCGGCGCGGCTGTTGGCCGACACCGGGGCTTGCACGCCTTCGTAGGTTTCGGCCTGGGCACCCGCGGCGGCCAGGATCGAAAGGGCGGCGGCGGCGATGATCTTCGAAGTCTTCATTTCAGTGTCCTTTGTGTACTTGGGGGGTGGGCTGCTCAGTGGGATAGAGTCTGCCTCAGATTTCTAGGTATAAACCCTATGAAAATGAATCAGGGTGTTCATCAAACAGAAACAATGGAGCGCCATGGACGGCCTGGAACTGCTGAAGACCTTTCGTGAAGTCGCCTTGCGCGGCAGCTTCTCTCGTGCCGCCCACTCGCTCGGGATGTCCAAGGCCAACGCCAGCAAGTACGTAGCGCTGCTGGAAACCCGCTTCGGCGTGCGCCTGCTCAATCGCTCGACACGCTCGGTGAGCCTGACCGACGCGGGCCACCTGCTGCTCGAGCGCAGCAAGCCGCTGCTCGAGATGATCGAGCTGACCCAGTCCGAACTGCAGGGGCACGCGGGACACCCGCGAGGCCGGCTGCGGGTCACGGCGCCGCACGGGCTCGGCCAGAGCAGCTTTTCGGGACTGATCGGCGAGTTCATGGTCACCTACCCGGACGTGCACGTGAGCCTGCACGTGAGCAATCGCGTGATCGACCTGGTCGAGGAAGGGGTGGACATCGCCCTGCGGCTGGGCCGCATCCGGGACGAGAACCTGATCGTGCGACGCCTGCGGCTGATGGACCTGGCCCTGTGCGCCACGCCCAGCTACTGGGCCCGGCGCGGCATGCCGAAGCAGCCGGACGACATGCGCCGGCACGACGTCCTGACTTATTCGCTGGCAGGCGGCGCGCCGCACCTGCCGTTCGAGGTCGACGGCCAGCCCTACAGCGTGCCTGTGACCAGCCGCATGGACGCCAACGACGCCGCGCCGCTGATCGGCGTCGCGCTGGCCGGGCTCGGTGCGGTCTGCGTGCCGACGATGATGGCGCAGTCGCACATCGAACGCGGCGCGCTGGTGCCGGTGCTGAAGGAATTCATGCCGCGCGACCTCTGGCTGTACGCCGCCTATTCGCAGCGCCGCCACAACAGCGCCGCGCTGCGGGCGCTGCTGGACTTTCTCGAAGCGCGCGTGCGAGGCCCCGAACCCTCGGCCGAACCCGAAAAGCCTCCCGCCGCCGGCGGCCGGCGCGTGAAGCAGCAACCCGCTACCTGAGGCCGAACATCGCAGCCGCGTTGCCCCAGGCGATGCGCTGCGCGACCTCCGGCGGCAAGTCGCCGAGCCACGCGCGGTAGCCGCGCATGATCTCGTCGTAGGCGCTCCAGCGCTGGTTCACCCAGGTGTCGGAACCCACCATGAAGCGGTCGGGGTAGCGCAGGATCAGCGCGCGCCATTCGGGGCACAGCATGCCGCCCTCGCAGGTGAGCCCGGGCCGGTACGACAACTCGCCCATCAGCCCGGGATAGCGCTCCAGCAGCGCCTGGACCCGTTCGATCGGCGGGCCGGCGATGCCGGTGTGCGCCCATATCAGGCGCAGCGCCCGGCCCTTGGACGGCGCATGGGCCATCAGCCGATCGATCGCCACGTCGTCCACGTGAGCGAGTACGGCGAGCTGCTTCTGTTCCGCGAGGACGATCAGTTTCCTGGCGACCGGCCCGTCGGCGTTGGCGCTGTCGTAGAGATGGAACTCGCCCAGCCCCTTGTACGGACCGCTCGACGTGCCGCGGGCCAGCTCGGCCTGCACCATCTCGTAGATGCTCTCGTCGCGGAACCAGTTGCCGTAGTCGTCGCGGTTGCGGTAGAGCCGCACGAAGGGCACCACCGCCACGCCGGCCTCGCGCGCTTCGCGGGCGGCAGCGAGCGTCTGCGTCCCGGCGTTGGGGCGGGAGTTGGCGACGATCGCCTTCACGCCGTTGCGCTGCATCCGTGCCAGCGCATCGGCCGGCGGATAGGGCCCGGTGCTGCCGTCCCAGGCCTCCTGGTTGTAGTGCAGGTGGGCGTCGAACAGCGGCCCGGCATAGTCGGCCGACCACGCGCCCGAGCCGAAGGCCATCGCCACCGCCGCGACCAGCGCGGACGGCATGAACCGCTGGCGGCTGGCGGCCATGGACGGCCCGCTCAGCCCAGGTGCCTGGCGAAGAACGCCAGCGTTCGCTCCCTGGCCAGCTTGGCCGCGGAGGCGTCGTAGGAGCCGCGCTGGTCGCAGTTGAAGCCGTGGCCGCATTCGTAGACCTGGACCTCGACGTCGGGATGCGCCTTCCTGAAGGCGTCGACGGTGTCGAGCGGAATCCAGTGGTCGTGGCTGCCGAAATGGACCAGCACCGGCACCTTGGGCTGGAGCGCGCTTTCTTTCGGCGTGGTCATGCCGCCGCCGTAATACGGGGCTGCCGCCGCCAGGCCCGACACGCCGGCCGCCGCGCGCCAGGTCAGGAGGCCGCCCCAGCAATAGCCCACGATACCGACCTTGCCGGCCCGCGCCGCGTGGTCGACCGCCGCCTGGATGTCCTGCAGCACGCCGGGCGCCGGCAAGGCCTCGACCGCGGTCTTGAGCGCGAAGCCGGCCTTCATGTCGTCGTCGGTGTAGCCCAGCTCGACGCCTTGCTGCGCCCGGTGGAAGGTCGCCGGTGCCACCGCCAGGTAGCCTTCGGCCGCATAGCCGTCGGCCACCGCGCGGATGTGCGAGTTGACGCCGAAGATCTCCTGTACCACGACGACGGCCCCCTTGGGCTTGCCCGCCGGCTCGGCCACGTAGGCGGGAAAGCTGAAGCCGTCCCTGGCGGTGAGGTCGATGAATTGGCCCATGGTCATGCTCCTGGATGGGATGTCTGGCGATTCAGGGCGCGCTCGACGAAATCGAGCCGGTCCTGGCCCCAGAAGATCTCGCCGTCGATCACGTAGCTCGGGGCGCCGAACACCTTGGTGTCGATGGCCTGCTGCGTGTAGTCCTCGTAGCGCTCCTGCACCGCCTGGCTTTGCGCCTGGTCGACGCGGCGGGCGTCGAGCCCGCATTCCGCCGCCAGCGCCTCCAGCACCTTCGGGTCGGCGATGTTGCGCTCCTGAACCCAGACCGCCGCGAACACCGCGCCGCAGAGCTTCATCGCGGCTTCGGTGCCGTCGTGCAGGTCGGCCGCGATGATGAGCCGGGCGGCGTCATCGCTGGCGACCGGGAAGAACTTGGGTTTGGGGTTCAGGGCGATGTCCAGGTGCTGCGAGAAGCGGACCAGGT
Organism: Variovorax sp. M-6; assembly: GCF_052114385.1. NCBI lineage: Bacteria > Pseudomonadati > Pseudomonadota > Betaproteobacteria > Burkholderiales > Comamonadaceae > Variovorax > Variovorax sp. M-6. The sequence goes on from NZ_JBFREQ010000020.1 coordinate 14,280, forward strand.
CCACCAGGCGGTAGGCCTGCCGCTGCGGCGCGCGCTTGCCCAGCGGCAGTCCGCCCGAGACCGGGAACACGGCGCCGAAATCGATCGGGCGCACGCGCACCGTGGCGCCCGAGGCCTTCGCGATGGCGGCGAAGCGCGCATGGCCGAGGTAGGTCCAGGGGCTTTGCGGCGTGAAGTAGTAGTCGATGCTGCGGCTCAAGAGCGTCTCCTCGATGATGTAATCCGCTGTGGTTTTAACTGACGCGCGGCTTCCGTGCAGGAGGTGGGATTTGGACCAGGTGCTCTTGATCACCGGCGGCAGCCGCGGCATCGGCGCCGCGACCGCGCTGCTGGCGGCGCGCCGCGGCTACGCGGTCGCGGTCAACTATGCCAGCAACTCGCTGGCCGCCGACGAAGTGGTGCGGGCCATCCGCGCCGCCGGCGGCACTGCGATCACGGTCCAGGCCGACGTCGGCGACGAGGCGCAGGTGCTTGCGATGTTCGAGAAGGTCGACGCCAAGCTCGGCCGCCTGACGGCGCTGGTCAACAACGCCGGCGTGGTCGACGTGCAGTCGCGCGTCGACCAGATGAGCGTGGCGCGGCTCGAACGCATGCTGCGCATCAACGTGATCGGCAGCTTCGTCTGCGCCCGCGAGGCGGTGCGGCGCATGAGCACGAAGCATGGCGGCGACGGCGGCGCGATCGTCAACCTCTCGAGTGCGGCCGCGCGGCTCGGCTCGCCGGGCCAGTACGTGGACTACGCCGCGAGCAAGGGCGCGATCGAGAGCTTCACCGTCGGGCTGGCCAAGGAGGTCGCGGACGAAGGCATTCGCGTCAACGCGGTGCGCCCGGGGCTGATCGACACCGAGATCCATGCCTCGGGCGGCCTGCCCGACCGCGCGTTCCAGCTGGCCTCGACCGTGCCGATGAAGCGCACCGGCAGCGCCGACGAGGTGGCCAACGGCATCGTCTGGCTGCTGTCGGCCGAGGCCGGCTACGTGACGGGAACCTCCCTCGACATCACGGGCGGACGCTGATGGCAACGCCCACGATGGACCTGATCAAGCCGCTGATCACGCTGCTGGCCATCGTGAACCCGCTGGCGATCGTGCCTTTCTTCATCCACTACACGCAGGGCTGCACCGACCACCAGCGCAAGCGCACGGCCTGGGTGTCGGCCTTCAGCGCCTTCATCGTGATCGCGGTCAGCGCGCTGCTGGGGCTGCAGTTGCTGTCCTTCTTCGGCATCTCGATCGCGAGCTTCCAGGTCGGCGGCGGCATGCTGCTGCTGATCAGCTCGCTGTCCATGCTGAACGCCGAGCCGGCGGAGTCGAAGACCAACAAGGACGAGATCCGCGCCACGGAGGTGAAGGCCTCGCTCGGCGCCTCAATCGCCGTCGTGCCGCTGACCATCCCGCTGCTGACCGGCCCGGCCACCATGTCGACGGTGGTCATCTTCGCCGACCGGACGCAGCATGTCTGGGAGCTCGCCATCCTGGTCGGCTACGGCGTGGTGATCGGCCTGGCGACCGGCGTCACCTTCTCGCTGGCCGAGCCGATCGCGCGGGTGCTCGGCAAGACCGGCATCAACGTCATGACGCGGTTGATGGGCCTGATCCTGGCGGCGCTGGCGGTCGAGGTGATGGCCGACGGGCTGGGCACCCTGTTCCCGGTGCTGCACCGCGCCATCTGAGCGCTACGCGCCCAGTTCGACGATGCGCGGCACGATCGCCTCGCCATCGATCCGCAGCTCGGCCACCGAGACCGGCAGCCTGAAGCGGCGCGGCCCGGCACTGCCCGGATTGAGATAGAGCACCGGGCCGCGCTGCTCGGCCCGCGAGCGGTGCGAGTGGCCGGACACCACGACGCGAATGCCGGCCGCGACCGGGTCGATGCGCAGTTGCGCCAGATCGTGGATCACGAAGAGGCGCAGGCCACCGGCTTCCAGCAGCGCCGTCTCCGGCACCGCCTCGGCCCAGGCGCCGCCATCGTTGTTGCCGCGCACCACGGTCAGCGGCGCGAGCGCGGACAAGGCGTCGATGATCTCCAGCCCGCCGATGTCGCCGCCATGCACGATGTGGTCGCAGCCGCGCAGGAAGTCCAGCGCTTCGGGCCGCAGCAGCCCGTGGGTGTCGGAGAGGATGCCGATGCGCATGCGGCCGCCGAAGGCTTCGGTCGCGCGGCCCTACTGCGCGTCGACCCAGGCCACCAGTTCGGCCACCACGACCTCGCTGGCGGCCGCCAGGGCCTTGACGCCGCCGGGCCCGTCGGGGGTCGGCGCCGGTTTCCGGACCATGAAGCTGCGCTGGGCCAGCACCTTGTCGCCGCCGGGCTGGTTGCGGGTCAGGGTGGCGCTCACGCGCACCAGGCCGATGCTGCGCTCGCGCGACTCGAAGTACTGGCTGAATTCCTCCAGCGTGACGCGCAGGGTGTCGGGCAGGCGGCCCGCGGTGCGGGCAATGGTGGCGCTCTCCTCCGGGCCCAGCACCGTGTGACCGGCCGAGAGCGCCTCGCGCAGGCGCTGGCGCAGCAGTTGCGCCGGCGGCTGGCTCCAGCGCGACTGGCCGTAGGGCCGCAGTTCGTTCGCGTCCGCATAGCCGAGGCGGTACAGCAATTGGGTGCCGTCGAGCCGCGAATTGGCATCGACCTCGGCCAGCGCGATCATCGGCAGCGCGCGCGGGGCCGGCGAGGCGGCGGCGGCCGGCGCAGGCGCCGTGCTGCCGGGCCCGAAATCGTAGAGGGCGGCCCGGGCCGGCTTGTCGGGCAGCGCGCCGCACCCCGCCAGCAGCAGCGCGACGGCGAGGCCGGTCAGGGCGTGCTTCAGTGCGTCGTTCATGGGAATCATGGAATGGGCCTTCACGGACTTGCGGTCGCCGCCGGCGCGGAGAAGCCGGGCTCCCCCGGGCCGGCGACGACGCCGCCGCTGCCGAACAGCAGCGACTGCGGGTTGTCGTTGATGCCGTCGGCCRCGCGGCCGAGACGGCGCACCGCGCGGGAGGTGTCGTCGGCGACGCGGTTCACGCGCGGCAGCGTGGCGTTGTTGAAGGAATCCACCGCCTGCGACAGGGCCTTGGTGCCGTCGCCCAGGCGGTCGATCGGACCGTCCTTGGCGTTCAGGCGGGTCGCGGTGGCATTGAAGTTGTTGGCCACGCGCGAGACGTCCGCGGCCGCGGCCTTGACCGTCACCATGGTGTCCTTGGTGCGCTCCACCAGCGGCGGCAGCGCCCTGAGCGCCGGGTTCAGCCCGGTCTTGACCGTGTTGTCGAGCGACTTCGTGAGCTGGTTGGCGCCCGCCGCGGCGGCCGAGATGTTCTCCAGGGCATCGGCGATGCGCTTCTGGTTGTCGTCGCCGAGCAGCGTGTTGACCCGCTGGGTGACTTCCTCGACCCGGTTGATGATGGCCTCGCCGCGGTCCTGCAACTGTGCCAGCAGCGAGGGCCTGAGCGGAATGCGCGGCGGGTTGGCGTTGTCGGGCACCAGCGAGACCTGGGATTCGCCCTTGTCGTCGAGGGCGATGAAGGCCAGCCCGGTGACGCCCTGGTAGCTCAGCGTCGCGAAGGTGGAGGTGGTGAGCGGCACGCGCTCGTCGACGGTGATGCGCACGCGCACATTGCCCTTGACCTTGGGGTCGAAGTCGATCGACGCGACCTTGCCGACCGCGATGCCGCGGTAGCGCACCATCGCCTGCGGCTGCAATCCGCTCACCGGGTCGCGGGTGGAGAGTTCGTACATGTTGCGCACGGTGTCGTCGCGCGTGAGCCAGACCACCAGCGCGACGAGCACGGCGACCAGGCCGAGCACGAAGGCGCCGGCAGCGATGGCATGGGACTTGTTTTCCATGGCGGCTACCTTTGGTTGAGAGGAGCCGGCCGGCTGGCCGCCCCTTCATGGAGCGCTTCCATGGCGCGTCGGCCGCGGCCACCGAGGAAGTACTCGTGGATGAACGGATGCGGATAGGCGATCACGTCGCGCACCGTTCCGGAGACGATCACCTTGTGGTCGGCCAGCACCGCGATCCGGCTGCTGAGGTCGAACAGGGTGTCCAGGTCGTGCGTGACCATCACCACCGTGAGGCCGAGTTCACGGTGCAGACCGCGCAGCAGGTCGCAGAAGCCGTCGGCGCTTTCGGGGTCGAGACCCGCCGTGGGCTCGTCGAGCAGCAACAGCGGGGGGTCCATGATGAGCGCGCGTGCCAGCGCCACCCGCTTGATCATCCCGCCCGACAGATCGGACGGACTCTTGGTGGCCTGCTGCGGGCTCAGGCCGACCATCTGCAGCTTGACCAGCGCGGCGTCGCGGATCAGGTCGTCGGGCAGCAGCTTGAGCTCGCGCAGCGGAAAGGCGATGTTGTCGAGCACGCTGAAGGCCGAGAACAGGGCGCCGTGCTGGAACAGCATGCCGACGTTGGCGGCGCCCATCGCGCTGAGCTGGCCGGGCGGCCGGCCCAGGACCGTGAGCTCGCCCTTCGTCGGGTGCTCGAGCCCGAGGATCTGGCGCAGCAGCACGGTCTTGCCGGTACCCGAGCCGCCCACCAGCGACAGCACCTCGCCGCGCAGGAGGGTCAGGTCGAGATCGCGGTGCACCACCTGGTCGCCGTCGGGCGTCTTGAAGACGGTCCAGAGCTTGCGGATGTCCACCACGCGCTCGGCCTCGTTGGCGGGGAAGTCGGCCATCAGCGGAGCCCCACCCCTTTGAACAGCACGGCGAACAAGGCATCGACCAGGATGACCACCGTGATCGAGGTCACGACCGAGGAGGTGGTGCCGCGGCCGAGGCTTTCGGTGTTGGGCTTCACCTTCAGGCCGAAGTAGCAGCCGATCAGCGCGATCAGGACGCCGAACACGGCCGACTTGGCCAGCGCCAGGTACAGGTTCGACATCGGCACCGCGCGCGGCAGCGCCGACAGGAAGTAGGCCGGCGAGATGTCGAGCGCGAGGTCGGCCGCGATCATGCCGCCGAACAGCGCTGCCATCGAGGTCCACATGCTGATCAGCGGCATCGAGATGGCCAGCGCCAGCACCCGCGGCATCACCAGCCGGAAGCCGTGCGGGATGCCCATCACGCGCATGGCGTCGAGCTCCTCGGTGACCCGCATGACGCCGATCTGCGCGGTGATGGCCGAGCCCGAACGGCCCGCGATCAGCACCGCCGCCAGCACCGGGCCGAGTTCGCGGATCAGCGACAGGCCGAGGATGTTGACGATGAAGGTCTCCGCGCCGTACTGGCGCAGCTGCTGCGAGGTCAGGTAGGCCAGCACCACGCCGATCAGCAGCCCGACCAGGGCCGTAATCGGCAGCGCGGTGGTGCCGAACTGGTAGATCTGGCCCGAGAAATCGCGCCACGGGCCGCGGTGCGGTGCCCGGGCCAGCTTGCCGAGGTCGAGCGTGAGCTGGCCGATCAGCCCGAGGAAGTCGCGCGCCGCGAACATCATGCGCGGCCCGTTGTGGGCGAAGGCCTTGAAGCGCGCGGCCAGCGTCACCACAGGCTCGGTGGGCGCGCTGCAGGTGTACAGGGCGACCTGGTCGAGCACGGCCTTGTGCTGCGAATCCATCTCGAGGCGAGCCGGCCAGGCCTGCCGCCAGTGATCCCAGAGCAACTGGGCGCCGATGTGGTCGAGCTGCTCGATCGGCCGCAGGTCCCAGGGCCGATCGTCCTGCGCGGGAATCCCCTTCAGGCTCTCGGACAGGACACTCCAGGCGCTCGGGGAGGACATCGCCAGCACGGTCCATCGCCCGCTGGCGATCGCCCATCGGCGGCCCTCCTGCTCGCGCTCGGCCACGCGCGGCGGCGCGCCCTGCGCATCTTGCGCGTCGGCGGGCATCGGCGAATCGGTCGGCATGGAGGCGGCGGGCAGGTCGGACAGCGAAAAACGCAACATCGTAACCGGGTGCGTCCGCGCCGGACCTCTCGATGGCCGCCCTTGCATGCAGGCGATCGCGCATCCCTCGGGCGTTTGCCACAATCGGCGCTGGACCGCACCCTCCCCGTCCTGTCCCGCCATTCCCCCACTCGCCGGCCGCGCCGGCAGGAGCACACCATGCAGATGAGCAAGACCCCGATCCACCACTTCGTCGGCGGCCGCGTCGTGGCCCCGAAGTCCGCCCGCGCCCAGGACGTCTTCAACCCTGCGACCGGCGCCGCCACCGGCAGCGTGGCGCTGGCCAACCGCGCCGACGTCGATGCCGCCGTGGCCGCCGCCCAGGCCGCCTTCCCGGCCTGGGCCGACACGCCGCCGATCCGTCGCGCCCGCGTGATGTTCAAGTTCCTCGAACTGCTGAACCGGCACAAGGACGAACTCGCCCACCTGATCACCGCCGAGCACGGCAAGGTCTTCACCGACGCCCAGGGCGAGGTCACGCGCGGCATCGACATCGTCGAGTTCGCCTGCGGCATCCCGCAGCTGCTCAAGGGCGACTTCACCGACCAGGTCTCCACCGGCATCGACAACTGGACCCTGCGCCAGCCGCTGGGCGTGGTGGCCGGCATCACGCCGTTCAACTTCCCGGTGATGGTGCCGATGTGGATGTTCCCGGTGGCGATCGCCGCCGGCAATACCTTCGTGCTCAAGCCCAGCCCGACCGACCCGAGCCCGTCGCTGCGCATGGCCGAGCTGCTCAAGGAGGCCGGGCTGCCCGACGGCGTCTTCAACGTCGTCCAGGGCGACAAGGAGGCGGTCGACGCGCTGCTGGAGCACCCGGACGTCAAGGCCATCAGCTTCGTCGGCTCGACCCCGATCGCCAACTACATCTACGAGACGGGCGCGCGCCACGGCAAGCGGGTGCAGGCGCTCGGCGGCGCCAAGAACCACATGGTGGTGATGCCCGATGCCGACATCGAGCAGACCGTGGACGCGCTGATCGGCTCGGGCTACGGCTCGGCCGGCGAGCGCTGCATGGCGATCTCGGTGGCGGTGCTGGTGGGCGACGTGGCCGACAAGGTGATGCCGCTGCTGACCGAGCGCGCCCGGACGCTGAAGGTGCTGAGCGGCACCAACCTCGAGGCCGAGATGGGCCCGATCGTGACGCGCGCGGCGCATGAGCGCATCACGGGCTACATCGCCCAGGGCGAGAAGGAAGGCGCGAAGCTGGTGGTCGACGGCCGCGGCTTCGACGGCGATGCGGCAGGCGAAGGCTGTGGCGACGGCTTCTGGATGGGCGGCACGCTGTTCGACCACGTCACGCCCGAGATGCGCATCTACAAGGAAGAGATCTTCGGCCCGGTGCTGTCCTGCGTGCGGGTGCACGACCTCAAGGAGGCGGTGGACCTGATCAACGCGCACGAGTTCGGCAACGGCGTGAGCTGCTTCACGCGCGACGGCAACGTGGCGCGCGAATTCAGCCGCCGCATCCAGGTCGGCATGGTGGGCATCAACGTGCCGATCCCGGTGCCCATGGCCTGGCACGGCTTCGGCGGCTGGAAGAAGAGCCTGTTCGGCGACATGCACGCCTACGGCGAGGAAGGCGTGCGCTTCTACACCAAGCAGAAGTCGATCATGCAGCGCTGGCCCGAGAGCATCGGCAAAGGCGCAGAGTTCGTGATGCCGACGGCGAAGTAGCCTTCGTCGAAGGCGGAGTGGATTCCCATAACGACAAGACACAAGCAAGACCCGAATGAGCGATACCACCTTCGACTACATCGTGATCGGCGGCGGCACCGCCGGCGCGCTGATGTGCAACCGCCTGACCCGCAGCTCGCAGCAGCGCACGCTGCTGATCGAGGCCGGCCGCAAGGACGACTACCACTGGATCCATATCCCGGTGGGCTATCTCTACTGCATCGGCAACCCGCGCACCGACTGGCTCTACAGCACCGAGCCCGATGCCGGCCTGAACGGCCGCACGCTGCGCTACCCGCGCGGCAAGACGCTGGGCGGCTGCTCCAGCATCAACGGCATGATCTACATGCGCGGCCAGTCGCGCGACTACGACCAGTGGGCCGCGCTCACCGGCGACGACACCTGGCGCTGGAACAACGTGCTGCCGGCCTTCAGGCAGCACGAGGACTACTACCTCGGCGCCGACGAGATGCATGGCGCCGGCGGCGAGTGGCGGGTCGAGAAGCAGCGCCTGCGCTGGGACATCCTCGACGCCTTCGCACAGGCGGCGCAGGAGGCCGGCATTCCGCGCAGCAGCGACTTCAACCGCGGCAGCAACGAGGGCGTGGGCTACTTCCAGGTCAACCAGAAGGACGGCTGGCGCTGGAACACGGCCAAGGCCTTCCTGCGGCCGACCTGCTACGGCCGGCCCAACTTCGAGATGTGGGTCAACGCCCAGGTGACGAAGCTGATCGTCGAGGCGCAGGCCGACGGCACGCGGCGCTGCACCGGCGTGCAGGTCTGGGACGGCCACGAGATGGTGACCGCGCACGCCACCCGCGAGGTGCTGCTGTGCGCGGGCAGCATCGGCTCGCCGCAACTGCTGCAGCTTTCGGGCATCGGCCCGGCCGAGCTGCTGAACCGGCATGGCATCGAGGTGGTGGCCGACCTGCCCGGCGTCGGCGCCAACCTGCAGGACCACCTGCAGATCCGCGCGGTCTACAAGATCAAGGACGCACCCACGCTCAACGTGATGGCCTCGTCGCTCTACGGCAAGGCCAAGATCGGCCTGGAGTACCTGCTCAAGCGAACCGGGCCGATGAGCATGGCGCCCTCGCAGCTCGGCGCCTTCACGCGCAGCTCGCCCGAGCACGAATGGCCGAACCTCGAATACCACGTGCAGCCGCTCTCGCTCGATGCCTTCGGCGAGCCGCTGCACAGCTTCCCGGCCTTCACCGCCAGCGTCTGCAACCTGAACCCGACCAGCCGCGGCACGGTGCGCATCAAGAGCGGCAAGTTCAACGATGCGCCGGCGATCGCGCCCAACTACCTGAGCACCGACGAGGACCGCAAGGTGGCGGCCGACTCGCTGCGCGTGACCCGGCGCATCGCGGCCCAGCCCGCGCTCGCCAGGTACGCCCCCGAGGAATGGAAGCCCGGCGTGCAGTACCAGAGCGACGAGGAGCTGGCGCGGCTGGCCGGCGACATCGCGACCACCATCTTCCATCCGGTGGGCACCACCCGGATGGGCGCCGACGGCGACCCGATGGCGGTGCTGGACTCGCGCCTGCGCGTGCGCGGCATCCAGGGACTGCGGGTGGTCGACGCCGGGGCCATGCCCACCATCACCAGCGGCAACACCAACAGCCCGACGCTGATGATGGCCGAGAAGGCGGCCGGATGGGTGCGAGAGGCCGCTGTCGCCCCGTGATGTATCCGTTTGTTTCTTTTGGCGGGTAATCCCCGATGCACTGGCACGGTGCATCGAACTAAAGTCTCGGCACTCGCAAACGGGCCAGCCCGCAGCGCGGGGGACCGAGGAGACATCTTTCCAAGAACCAGAACAAGCTCAGTCAAGGCATCCGGACGAGATGCCGTTTTTTTGAACAAGGCGCCGCGAGTCGGCGCCTTTTCTTTTGGGCTCGCCAGCGGCGGCCGCCGGGCGATCGAGGTCTGCTGCCAGAGGGCGCACAACCCCGGATGAGACAATTTCCTCCATGGAAGTTCTGGTGCTGACCCTCGCCTCGCTGTTCGCGGGTTTCATCGATTCCATCGTCGGCGGCGGCGGCCTGATCCTGGTGCCGGCGCTGTTCAGCGTGCTGCCGGGCACCGCCCCGGCCACCTTGCTGGGCACCAACAAGAGCGCCTCGGTCTGGGGCACGGCCGCGGCCGCGGCGCAGTTTCACCATCGCGTCGGCCTGCGCTGGCACACGCTGCTGCCGGCCGGCGCGCTGGCCTTCGCGGGCTCGCTGGCCGGGGCTTGGGGCGTGACGGTGGTGCCGGGGGATTTCCTGCGCAAGCTGCTGCCGCTGGTGCTGGTCGCCCTGCTGCTCTACACGCTGGCGCGCAAGGACATGGGCCGCCACCATGCGCCGCGCTTCAGCGGCCGCGCCGAACTGCTCGCCACCTGCTCGATCGGCATGCTGCTCGGCCTCTACGACGGCTTCTTCGGTCCGGGCACCGGCAGCTTCTTCGTCTTCCTGTTCGTGCGCTGGATGGGCTACGACTTCCTCAACGCGGCGGGCTCCGCGAAGCTGCTCAACACCATGACCAACCTGGGCGCGCTGCTGCTGTTCGGGCTCAAGGGCCACGTGCTGTGGCAGCTGGCGCTGACCATGGCGGTCGCCAACGTGGCCGGCAGCGTGATCGGTGCGCGGGTGGCGATCAAGCATGGCGCCGGCTTCGTGCGCAAGGTGTTCATCGTCGTCGTCGGCGCCCTCATCCTGAAGACCGCCTACGACGCCTTCCTGCGCTGAAGCCTCAGGGGGCGGCCGCCGCTTGCGCGGCGCCGCCGGCGGGCGGCCAGGCAACTTCGCTCGCCACGCGCGGCTTGCCGATCGGCGCGGTGGCCTTGCCGATCTGGATGGCGGCCATGTCGGCTTCGCTCGGGTACTGGTTCATGAGCCAGTAGTCGAACACGCGACGCGCGATCGGGGCCGCGGCGCCGGCGCCCCAGCCGGCGTTCTCGACGATCAGCGCCACCGCGATCTTCGGGTCGTTGACGGGCGCGAAGGCCATGAACAGGGCGTGGTCGCGCTGGTGCTCCTCCAGCGCCTTGGCGTTGTACTTGGTGTTCTGCGCCTGCGTCACGGCCTGCGCGGTGCCGGTCTTGCCGGCCGCCTGGTAGCCGGCGCCGGCGAACACGCCGCGCGCGGTGCCGCTGGTCACCACCGCGGTCAGTCCCTCGCGGATCACGGCGACGTCGGCCGGCCTGTAGCCGAGGTTCTCGGCCGGCGGCTGCGCCACCTGCTTGACCTCGCCCGTGACCGTGTCGCGGATCGCCAGCACCAGGTGCGGCCGGTGCTTGATGCCGCCATCGGCCACGATCGACGTCGCCTGCGCCAGCTGCAGCATCGTGAAGGTGTTGTAGCCCTGGCCGATGCCCAGCGAGATGGTCTCGCCGGCATACCACTTCTTCTGCTCGGGCCGGCGGTAGGCGTTGCGCTTCCACTCGGTGCTGGGCAGCACGCCGCGCACCTCGCCGCCGATGTCGATGCCGGTGATCTGGCCGAAGCCCAGCGGCTTCATCGCATCGTGGATCAGGTCGACGCCCATCTCGTTGGCCAGCGAGTAGTAGTAGATGTTGCTCGACAGCTGGATCGAGCGGCGCATGTCGACGTTGCCGATGTTGCCCTCGGGGCTGCCGAAGCGGTGGCCGCCGAAGTTGAAGTAGCCGGGGTCGTTGACCAGCACGCTGGGGCCGCGCTTGCCGGTCTGCAGCGCGGCCAGCGCCATGAAGGGCTTGTAGGTCGAGCCCGGCGGATAGGTGCCGCGCAACGCGCGGTTGAGCAGCGGCTTGTCGAGCGACTCGCTGAGCTCCTTCCAGCTCTCGGTGTCGATGCCCTCGACGAACAGGTTCGGATCGAAGGTGGGCTTGCTCACGAAGGCCAGGATCTCGCCGGTCTTGGGGTCGAAGGCGACCAGGGCGCCGCGGCGCTCGCCGTACATGTCCTCGACCAGCTTCTGCAGCTTGATGTCGAGCGACAGCATGACGGTGTTGCCGGGCGTCGCCGGGTGGGCCGCGAGCCGGCGTACGGCGCGGCCGCCGGCCGAGGTCTCCATCTGCTCGACGCCGGTCTGGCCGTGCAGCGTCTTCTCGTAGCTCTGCTCGATGCCGAGCTTGCCGATGTACTCGGTGCCCTTGTAGTTGGCCAGGTCCTCGTCCTCCCAGTCTTCCATCGCCGTCTTCTCGGCCTGGTTGATGCGGCCGATGTAGCCCAGCACATGGCTGGCCAGCTCGCCGTGGGGGTAGTTGCGGAACAGCCGGGCCTTGATCTCCACGCCCGGAAAGCGATAGCGCTGGGCCGCGAAGCGAGCCACTTCCTCGTCGCTCAGGCGGGTGCGGATCGGCACCGAGTCGAAGCTGCGCGAGTCTTCCCGCAGCCGCTTGAAGCGCCGGCGGTCGCGCGGCGAGATCTCGAGCACCTCGGTCAGGGCATCGATGGTGTCCTCGAGATTGCCGGCCTTGGAGGGGGTGATCTCGAGCGTGTAGGCCGAGTAGTTGGAGGCCAGGACGATCCCGCTGCGGTCGAGGATCAGGCCGCGGTTCGGCACCACCGGCACGATCGCCGTGCGGTTGCTCTCGGCTTGCTCGGCCAGGTCTTCGTGCCGGACCACCTGCAGGTAGGCCAGCCGCGCGCACAGCAGTCCGAAGGCCGCGAGCACGACCACGCCGATCACGATCACTCGCCGCCTGAAGCGGGAGAGGTCGGCGGCAACGTTGCGGATCTCGGTCATTGGCCCACCCCCAGGCTGCGCGCACTTCGTGTCGCTTCGCCACCCCCCTTCGAAGGGGCGCCGGCAGCGGTCCGGCGAAGCCGGGCCCGCGCCGGCTCCCGAACGGAGGCGGCGCAGCGAGCCCGAGATGCGGCTGCGGGCGCCATCTTAGAGCGGGCGGTTGGCATCCGGTTCCGGGGTTCTGCGCTGCGGCGCCAACAAGACCAGGCTGACCAGCGGCCACAGGGCGGCCTCCAGCGCCGGCGCCACCAGCAGCGACCAGCCCGGGAAGACGCCGCCGCCGATCATGCGGATCGCGAGTTCGATCAGGTGCGACAGCGCGAACAGCGGCAGCACCTGCAGCGCCTGCGAGAAGAGCGGGAACCACAGCAGGCGCCGGTGGACCATGGTCGCCAGGAAACCGAGCGTGGTGTAGGAGAGGGCATGCTGGCCGAGCATGGCGGCCTGGTGCACGTCCATCAGCAGGCCGAAGACGAAGGCCGCGCCGATGCCGATGCGCGCCGGCTGGTGCACGCTCCAGAACACGATCACCAGCGCCAGCAGGTCGGGCGTCCAGGCCGCGCGGCCCAGCGGCACCATGTTGAGCAGCAGGGCCACGATCAGGCTGGTCCACATGAACAGCGGACTGACGGGCAGCAGAAGCTGCTGCTGGCCTGGACGCATGATCATCGCGGCCCCGCTTCCTTCTTGTCGGTCTTCTTGCCCGCTTTCGCCTCGGCCTTGGCGTCGGCCTTCGCATCCGCCTTGTCGGCCTTCTTCTTCGCGGCGACGGCCGAGGGGGAGTTGGGCGGGGTCGGCTTCGGCACCGCCTGGGCACCGGTGGGCGCCAGCACGAGCACGTAGCGCGCCGCGCTCACGTGGGCCAGGGGCAGGCAATGGATGCGCGCGAACGCGGAGTCGGCGCGGCGCTCGATGCGGTCGATCTTCGCCACCGGCAGGCCCGGCGGATAGACGCCGTCGACGCCGCTGGTGGTCAGCACGTCGCCTTCCTGCACATCCGAATTCGCCTGCATGAAGCGCAGCTCGAGCCCGCCGCCGTGCGCGCTGGCGTCGCCGAAGGCCACGCTGCGCGCACCGGTGCGCACGTTCTGCACCGGGATCGCCAGGTCGCGGTCGATCACCAGCGTGATCTCGCTCGAGAAGGGTTGCACCTGCGTCACCTGGCCGAGCACGCCGTGCTCGTCGATCACCGGGGAGCCGGGCGCGATGCCGTTGGTGAGGCCCTGGTCGATCACCAGCTTGCGGGTGTACGGATCGGCCGCGTCGTAGAGCACCTCGGCCGCCCGGCCCGGGGTCTGGGTGGTCTGGCGCAGTTCGAGCATGGAGCGCAGGCGCGCGTTCTCCTGCGCCAGGGTGTCGGCCTGGCTGGCGCGCTCGGACTGCAGCGCGAGCGCCTTGCGGGCGTCCGCCTCCTTGCCTTGCGCGGTCTGCAGGTCTTCGAGGTAGCGCCCCCCGCCGGCCACCAGTTGCACCGGCTTGAGCGCCAGCCACTGCACCGGATAGAGCACGGCGCCGATCGCCAGCCGGATCGGCTGCACGAGGTGAAAGCGCGCGTCGGCCACCATCAGGAACAGCGCCAGCGCGCTGAAGAAGATCAGTTTGCTCAGCGCCGACGGCCCCTGGTTGAAGAGGGGCGGAGCGGTTCGATCGAGGGTGCCAAGCGGCATGACGCTTTATGCCACGAGAGCAGCGCTGTTTGTTTTTGTGTGTTCCAGGGTTGCCGCGGAACCGGCTTCGCCGGGCCGCAGGCAACGCCCCCGGTAGGGGGTGGGAGGGCTACACGCAGTGAGCCCGACCTGGGGGCGAGTCATTCGCTCGTGAAGATGCTGCCCAGGCGATCCATGCGCTCGAGCGCGATACCGCAGCCGCGCACCACGCAGGTCAGCGGGTCTTCGGCGACCAGCACCGGCAGGCCGGTTTCCTCGGCCAGCAGGCGGTCGAGGTCGCGCAGCAGCGCGCCGCCGCCGGTCAGCATCATGCCGCGCTCGGCGATGTCGGCGCCGAGCTCGGGCGGCGTCTGCTCGAGCGCGTTCTTGACGGCCGAGACGATGTTGTTGAGCGGATCGGTCAGGGCTTCCAGCACCTCGTTGCTGCTGATCGTGAAGCTGCGCGGCACGCCTTCGCTGAGGTTGCGGCCCTTGACTTCCATCTCCTTGACTTCGGAGCCCGGGAAGGCCGAGCCGATGTTCTTCTTGATGACTTCGGCCGTCGGCTCGCCGATCAGCATGCCGTAGTTGCGGCGGATGTAGTTGATGATGGCCTCGTCGAAGCGGTCGCCGCCGACGCGAACGCTGCCCTTGTAGACCATGCCGCCGAGCGAGATCACGCCGACTTCGGTGGTGCCGCCGCCGATGTCGACCACCATCGAGCCGCTGGCCTCGGACACCGGCAGGCCGGCGCCGATCGCGGCGGCCATGGGTTCTTCGATCAGGTAGACCGAGGTCGCGCCGGCCGCTTCGGCCGCGTCCTTGATGGCGCGGCGCTCGACCTGGGTCGAGCCGCAGGGCACGCAGATGATGATGCGCGGGCTCGGCGTGAGCAGCGAGCGCGGGTGCACCATCTTGATGAACTGCTTGATCATCTGCTCGGTGATCACGAAATCGGCGATCACGCCGTCCTTCATGGGACGGATGGCCTCGATGTTGCCGGGCACCTTGCCGAGCATCGCCTTGGCTTCCCGGCCCACGGCCTGGATCACCTTCTTGCCGTGCGGGCCGCCTTCATGGCGGATCGCGACGACCGAGGGCTCGTCCAGGACGATGCCCTTGTTGCGGGCGAAGATCAGGGTGTTGGCGGTGCCGAGGTCGATCGCCAGGTCGGTCGAGAAGTACCGACGGAAAGCTCCAAACATGGTGGAATCCTCTGGGGCACGACATGCGCGTCGGCATGCCATCGCCCTCTTTTTTGGGTCGTGTGACGGGTGGTTTGAAACGTTTTTGCGGCAAATGCCGGCGCGTTCGCGGGGGTTGCGGCAAAGGCGGGATAATAACCGAATCCCCTGACTCTCCCGCGGTTTCACGCACCTTTGCGGGGGGTGAACACACCCGATTTTCGCGTCAGAACGCTCTTTTTCCCGATGTCCCTCACTTCCAACGATATCGCGCGCATCGCCTCGCTCGCGCGGCTCCAGCTGGCCCCTGACGAAAGCGAGCGAATGCTCGGCCAGATCAACGGCTTCTTCGACCTCGTCGAACGCATGCGCGCGGTCGACACCACCGGCGTCGAGCCGCTGGCCCATCCGGTGGCCGCCATCGAGGACATCACGCTTCGCCTGGCCGCGGACGTGGTGAGCGAACCCAACAACCGCGAGGCCAACCAGCGCAGCGCGCCGGCGGTCGAGAACGGCCTGTTCCTGGTCCCGAAGGTGATCGAATGAGCGCGGAAATCCATCACATGGGCGTGGCCGGGCTGGCCGCAGCACTGCGCCAGCGCAAGGTTTCGGCCGTCGAGGCCGCCCAGCACCACCTGTCCCGCATCCGCGATCACAAGGATCTCGGCGCCTTCGTGGCGCTCGACGCCGACCTCACGCTGGCCCAGGCCCGTGCCGCCGACGCCCGCATCGCCGCCGGCTCCGGCGCGGCGCTGGAGGGCGTGCCGATCGCCCACAAGGACATCTTCGTCACCGCCGACCTGCCGACCACCGCAGGTTCGCGCATCCTGGCCGGCTACCGCTCGCCCTTCGACGCCACCGTGGTGCGCAAGCTGGCCGAGGCCGGCGCGGTGACGCTGGGCAAGCTCAGCTGCGACGAGTTCGCGATGGGCTCGGCCAACGAAAACGTGGCCGTGCCGGCGATCGGCTTCGACCACGCGGTGCCGGTACGCAATCCCTGGGACACCGGCCGCATCCCCGGCGGCTCGTCGGGCGGCAGCGCCGTGGCGGTCGCGGCAGGCCTGGCGCCGGGCGCCACCGGCACCGACACCGGCGGCTCGATCCGCCAGCCGGCCTCCTTCTGCGGCGTCACCGGCATCAAGCCGACCTACGGCCGCGCCTCGCGCTACGGCATGGTCGCCTTCGCCTCCAGCCTCGACCAGGCCGGACCGATGGCCCGCTCGGCCGAGGACTGCGCACTGCTGCTGTCGGCGATGTGCGGGCCCGACCCGGACCGCGACTCGACCTCGCTGGCCCGACCGCCCGAGGACTTCTCGCGCTCGCTCAAGGATTCTCTGGAGGGCTTGCGCATCGGCGTACCGAAGGAGTTCTTCGGCGAGGGCGTGGCGCCCGGCGTGCGCGCCGCGGTCGATGCGGCGCTGGCCGAGTACGAGAAGCTCGGCGCGCGCCGCGTCGAGATCACGCTGCCGCGCACCGAACTGTCGATTCCCGTGTACTACATCATCGCGGCCGCCGAGGCCTCGAGCAACCTGAGCCGCTTCGACGGCGTGAAGTTCGGGCACCGCGCCAAGAACTACCGCGACCTCGCCGACATGTACGCCCAGACCCGCGAGGAAGGCTTCGGCGACGAGGTCAAGCGCCGCATCATGATCGGCACCTACGTGCTCTCGCACGGCTACTACGACGCCTACTACCTGCAGGCGCAGAAGGTGCGCCGCATGATCGCGGACGACTTCCAGCAGGCCTTCGCGCAGTGCGACGTGATCGCCGGCCCGGCCGCGCCCAGCGTGGCCTGGAAGCTCGGCGAGCACGGCGGCGACCCGGTCGCCGACTACCTGGCCGACATCTTCACCTTGCCGGCCTCGCTGGCCGGCCTGCCCGGCATGAGCGTGCCCGCCGGATTCGACGGCGGCCTGCCGGTCGGCATCCAGCTGATCGGCAACTACTTCGCCGAGGCGAAGCTGCTCAACGCGGCGCATGCCTTCCAGCAGGCGACCGACTGGCACCTCCGCACTCCGGCGGGCTTTTGATGGCGAAGAACTGACATGAGCGAAACCAACACTTTCGAAGCCGCACAGAGCGGGCGCCCGACCGGCCCGCTGGTGCGCGGCTATGAAGTCATCATCGGCTTCGAGACCCACGCCCAGCTCTCGACCGCCTCGAAGATCTTCAGCCGCGCATCGACCGCCTTCGGCGCCGAGCCCAACACGCAGGCCTGCGCGGTCGACCTGGCCCTGCCCGGCACGCTGCCGGTGATGAACAAGGGCGCGGTCGAACGCGCCATCAAGCTCGGCCTCGCGCTGGGCTCGACGATCGCACCGCGCAGCGTGTTCGCGCGCAAGAACTACTTCTATCCCGACCTGCCCAAGGGCTACCAGATCAGCCAGTTCGAGATCCCGGTCGTGCAGGGCGGCTCGGTCAGCTTCTTCCTCGGCGACGAGCCCAAGACCGTGCGCCTGGTGCGCGCCCATCTCGAGGAGGACGCGGGCAAGTCGCTGCACGAGGACTTCATCGGCCAGTCGGGCATCGACCTGAACCGCGCCGGCACGCCGCTGCTCGAGATCGTGACCGAGCCCGACATGCGCTCCACCGCCGAGGCCGTGGCCTATGCGCGCGAGCTGCACAAGATCGTCACCTGGATCGGCATCTGCGACGGCAACATGCAGGAAGGCAGCTTCCGCTGCGACGCCAACGTGTCGGTGCGCAAGCCCGGCGACAAGTTGGGCACGCGGCGCGAGATCAAGAACCTGAACAGCTTCAAGTTCATGCAGCAGGCGATCGACTACGAGATCCGCTGGCAGATCGAGGAGATCGAGGACGGCCGCCAGGTCCAGCAGGCCACCGTGCTGTTCGATCCCGACACGGGCGAGACCCGCGCCATGCGCACCAAGGAAGACGCGGCCGACTACCGCTACTTCCCCGACCCCGACCTGCCGCCGCTGGCGATCGCGGCCGAATGGATCGAGCGCGTGCGCGCCGAGATGCCCGAGCTGCCGCGCGCGATGGCCGAGCGCTACGTGCGCGATCACGGCCTGTCGGACTACGACGCCGCGCAGTTGACCCAGAGCCCGGCGCTGGCCGGCTACTTCCAGGCCGCGGTGGCTGCCGGCGCCAATGCCAAGCTGGCGAGCAACTGGATCACGGGCGAGATCGCCCGGCGCCTCAACCAGCAGGACATCGCGATCACCGAGGCGCCGGTGTCGGCGGTCCAGCTGGCCCGGCTGGTCGAGCGCATCGGCGACGGCACGATCTCGAACAACGCCGCGCGCCAGGTCTTCGATGCCCTGTGGACCGGCGAAGGCCAGGAGGTCGACGCCATCATCGAGGCCAAGGGCCTGAAGCAGATGAGCGATTCAGGCGCGCTGGAAAAGATCATCGACCAGGTGCTGGCGACCAACGAGAAGAACATCGCCGAATACCGCGCAGGCAAGGACAAGGCATTCAACGCGCTGGTCGGCCAGGTCATGAAGGCCAGCCAGGGCAAGGCCAACCCGGCGCAGGTCAATGCGCTGCTGAAGGCCAAGCTGGGGTGATTTCGCTCGCCCCCAGG
The DNA here is from genome assembly GCF_052114385.1 of Variovorax sp. M-6. Lineage (NCBI taxonomy): Bacteria > Pseudomonadati > Pseudomonadota > Betaproteobacteria > Burkholderiales > Comamonadaceae > Variovorax > Variovorax sp. M-6. The sequence continues at coordinate 32,910 of NZ_JBFREQ010000020.1, forward strand.
TTGGCTCACTTCGTGTAGCCGCCCACCCCCTTCCGGGGGCAACACCGGCGGACTGGCGAAGCCAGATCCGCGGTGTTTCACCAACGGGCCTGGCTGCGCCGGCCGGAGCGGAGCCCTGCGGTGCGGGTGTCTTTGCTTCAGGTGCGCGCGGCGGGCTTGAGCTGGCGCTGCTGCAGCGCCCTTCTCGCCGATATCGGCAGCCGCTGCGACCACTCGCTCGACGGCTTCTCGACCAGCCTGAAGAGCACGTAGGCCACCGCGCTGCAAACCACAACGCCGATCGGCACCCACAACGCATGCAGCGACTCCGGCGTGCGGGGGAGCACCAGGTTGAGCAGTTTCACCCCGAGCGGGAAATGGATGAGATACAGGGAATAGGAAATGGAGCCCAGGAAAAGCGCCACCCGCAGCCGCATCGCCGGCAGGTAGCGGATCGCCAGGTAGCACGAGAGGCCTGCCGCCAGTTCGGGGTAGGAGGACTTCGGTATTGCGGCGGCGGCGGCCAGCAGGACCAGCCCTGCGGCCTCGGCCATGGGGATCCGAAGGATGGCGACGTAGCAGGCCACGAATCCCATCAAAAAATAGGGAAGATGGCGGACGACATCCAGCCGATCGGCTCCGAACGCGGCGACCGCGGCACAGACGCAGAACGAGACGATGCGGACCAGGCGGCGCTGCGAGAACAGGAGCGGAAAGAAAATGGAGATGAAAAGGTAATATTTCATCTCCACGATGAGCGTCCATATCACCGGGTTCTCGCCCGGGACGTCCAGGTACAGCAAATACTGCGACAGCTGCAGCAGCGAGATCTTCGGCGCCTCGCCCTTGACCATCGCCGCCCCCAGCGAGAGCGTGAACGTGAACAGCAGCGCGACGGCGTACGTGGGCTGCAGGCGCAACAGCCGCTTGAGCCAGAACCGGCCGATGTCCGTGATCCGGTACTCCCCCTTCAGAAGGCTGTAGGGAATGATGTAGCCCGAGATGACGAAGAACACCTGGACGCCGACCGCTCCGTGCTTCGCGAGATCGGCCGCGGTCCCCGAAAGTGCCGGAGCGAAATGGCAGATGCACACCATCAACGCCGCGAGGCCGCGCAGATAGTCCAGCGTGAAGATCCGGTTGCCCATGCGACTGTTTCCTTGGATGCAGTCAGGGCGCGCCGACTGCTACCGCGCTGAAGCGGCAGCCGCGCTCGACGCCCAGAGCGGCTTGAGACGCGCCTGTTCCTCGTCGAAGCGCGCATTCAGGCGCTTCTTCTCGTCTTCCTGCTCCCCGATGAAGCGGTTCTGCACCGCGACGCTCCTGGCGTTGTCTTCCATCTTGCGGCGCACCGCTTCGGGGGCCTTGCTCGGGTCCTTCTTGTAGAACTCGAGCTCGTCGTCGATCTTCCTGCGGTCGTCGGCCAGCTCGCCCAGGCGCTTCCTGGCGGCCTGGATGACGACGTCGATCTGTACCAGGGCCTCGGCGCGCTCGCGGTCGTGGGTTGCCGGGTTGGGGTAGCGCACCAGCAGCGCTCGCTCGCGCCGCCGCTCTTCCAGCAGCCGGGCCGCCTGCAGTTGCGTCAGGCGTTCCCGCTCCTCGCGCTCGGCCTGCTCGCGCGCCGTGTAGGTCGGCTCGAGCTTGCGGCGCATGGTGCCGCTCGGGTTGAGTTCGCGCTGTTCACGGTCGATGCAGTCGGGGATCGGACGGTCGGCGGTGATGGTGCGCCCGCGCGCGTCGGTGCAGCTGTAGATGCCTGTCGAGGCGGATGGCGTGCGCGCGGGCTGCTGCTGTGCCTGCACCGCGCCGGCCGCAGCCAGCGAGAACGCCAGAAATGCCTTCAGTGCTTGCTTGCTCGCCAACATCAATCCTTCAGACGGGTTGAATCAGCCCGCGCCGTAACGTGCCCGGTACGCCAGCACGTGCTGGCGGTGGGTGCCCAGCGCGTCATCCGCGCGGCCCGAGAGATACTGTAACAAGTCATCCAGCGTTGCAATGGAAATTACTGCAAGTCCGAGCTGATTGCGTACATATTGCACGGCGCTGTGGTCCACGTCGACCCCGTTCTCGGTCGCCTTTTCCTGCCGGTCCAGTGCGATCGCGACCGCGTGCGGCGTGGCGCCCGCGGCCCGGATGGCGGCGATCGACTCGCGCACCGCGGTGCCTGCCGACATCACGTCGTCGACGATCAGCACCCGGCCCTTGAGCGGGGCGCCGACCAGCGTGCCGCCTTCGCCATGGTCCTTGGCTTCCTTGCGGTTGTACGCGAAGGGCACGTTGCGGCCGCGCCGCGCGAGCTCGGCCGCCACCGTGGCGCCGAGCGGAATGCCCTTGTACGCCGGGCCGAAGATCATGTCGAACTCCAGCCCGCTCGCGATCAGCCGGTCTGCATAGAATTCGGCCAGCCGCGCGAGCTTGGCGCCATCGTCGAACAGGCCCGCGTTGAAGAAATAGGGGCTGATGCGGCCGGCCTTGGTCTTGAACTCGCCGAAGCGCAGCACCCCCGACTCCAGCGCAAACTGCACGAACGCCTGTGCCAGCGCGCCGCCTTCTTCCATCTTTTCAGCCATAGGGAATGTCCTCGTGTTCAAACTGACCAGCCTCAACCTCAACGGCCTGCGATCGGCTGCCACCAAGGGCGTCGCCGACTGGGTCGGCGGACTGGCGCCGGATTGTATTTGCATGCAGGAAATCCGCGTCCAGGCCAGCGACATCGAGGGGCGCTTCGAAGAGATGGCGGGATTGAAGGGCCACTTCCATTTCGCCGAGAAGAAAGGCTACGCCGGCACCGCGATCTACACCAGGCATGCGCCCAGCGAAGTGGTGGTGGGCTGGGGCGACGCCGAATTCGACGCCGAGGGCCGCTACCTCGAACTGCGCTTCGACACGCCGAAGCGCAAGCTGTCGATCATCAGCTGCTACTTTCCCAGCGGCTCGTCGGGCGAAGAGCGGCAGGCGGCGAAGTTCCGCTTCCTCAAGGGGTTCTTCCCGCACCTGATCGCATTGAAGCGCGAACGCGAGTTCGTCCTGTGCGGCGACATCAACATCGCGCACAAGGAGATCGACCTCAAGAACTGGCGCGGCAACCAGAAGAACAGCGGCTTCCTGCCCGAGGAGCGCGCCTGGATGACGAAGCTGCTCGACGCCGGCGCCGAGGGTGCGGGGCTGGTCGACGTCTACCGGATGCTCAAGCCCGAGACCACCGGCGACGCCTACACCTGGTGGAGCAACCGCGGCCAGGCCTATGCGAACAACGTGGGGTGGCGGCTCGACTATCACCTCGCGACGCCGAAGCTGGCGCAGCTCGCGCGCGACGAATCGATCTTCAAGACCATCAAGTTCAGCGACCACGCGCCGATCACGGTGGACTACGACTTCACGCTGTAGGACCGGACAGAAGGCCTGGGCCGCAGCCGCCATCGCCGGAGGCCGCGCGCATGCGGGAATAATGCGAGGCCTCAACCTCCCGTACCGAATGTCCGCACCGCAGGCTGCCGAAGCCCCCCCGTCCCCGCCCTGGCGCGACGCGCTCAAGGTCTATCTCGAACCCGCTTCGCTGCGCATGCTGGCGCTGGGCTTCTCGGCCGGCCTGCCGCTGCTGCTGGTGCTGGGCACGCTGAGCTTCCGCCTGCGCGAGGCCGGCATCGACCGCTCGACCATCGGCTTCCTGAGCTGGGTCGGCCTGGCCTATGGCTTCAAGTGGGTCTGGGCGCCGCTGGTGGACCGCCTGCCGGTGCCGCCCTTCACCACCCTGCTCGGTCGCCGCCGCGGCTGGCTGCTGCTGGCCCAGCTGGCGGTGATCGCCGGGCTGGCCGGCATGGCCTTCAACGACCCGCGCGACGGCCTGCCGCCGCTGGTCTGGTGCGCGCTGCTGGTGGCCTTCGGTTCGGCGACGCAGGACATCGCGCTGGACGCCTTCCGCATCGAATCGGCCGCCACGCGCAAGCAGGCCGCGCTGGCCGCCTGCTACCAGACCGGCTACCGGCTGGCGATGATCTGGGCCGGCGCCGGCGTGCTGTGGGTCGCGGCCTGGGCCGAGCTGCCCGGCCTCGCGGGCTACCAGAACGGCGCCTGGAAGACCGCCTACCTCGTGATGGCGGCCTCGATGGCGGTCGGCGTCCTCACGGTGCTGGTGTCGCCCGAACCGGTGCGCGCCGCCCTGCCGCAGCCGAAGAACGCCCGCGAATGGCTGTCGAGCGTGCTGATCGAGCCCTTTGCCGACTTCATCCGCCGCTACCGCTGGCAGGCGGTGCTGATCCTGTCGCTGATCGCGGTCTACCGGATCAGCGACGTGGTGATGGGCATCATGGCCAACCCCTTCTATGTCGACATGGGGTTCACCAAGGACGAGGTCGCCACGGTCAGCAAGATCTACGGCGTGGTGATGACGCTGGTCGGCGCCTTCGTCGGCGGCGTGCTGTCGATGAAGCTCGGCGTGATGCGGGTGCTGATGCTGGGCGCCGTGCTGAGCGCCGCCAGCAACCTGCTGTTCGCCGGGCTGGCCTCGCGCGGGCACGACCTCACGGCGCTGGTGCTGGTGGTGTCGGCCGACAACCTGGCCGGGGGCATCGCCTCCGCAGCCTTCATCGCCTACCTGTCGAGCCTGACCAACATCAGCTACTCGGCCACCCAGTACGCCCTGTTCAGCTCGCTGATGCTGCTGCTGCCCAAGTTCATCGCCGGCTACTCGGGCGTCTTCGTGGACAACTTCGGCTACAGCGCCTTCTTCATCGGCACGGCGGTCCTGGGGGTGCCGGTGCTGCTGCTGGTGGCGCTGGCGTCACAGGCCGCCAAGCGCGGCAGGGCTGATTCGCCCTAGGTGCGCCCTGCCCTGAGACCCCCGACCGCAGGGTCGAGACCTTGGCGACGCCGGGAAGCGTCGCCCAACTGGTAGGCTGTCGTGTTTTAGCCACCGCACCCGCCCAACGTGACACCTTCACGCATCCCCCCCCTGCAGATCAGCGCCTTCACCGCGACCTCGGCCGTCGGTGTGGGCAAGACGGCCCTCTGCGACGCGCTCGCGCAGTCGCGCAGCGGCCTGCGCGCCAACGACTTCGGCGCCTCGCCGCTGCCGACCTGGATCGGCCGCGTCGACGGCCTCGAAGAACTCCGCCTGCCCGAGGAACTCGCGGCCTGGGATTGCCGCAACAACCGGCTGGCCTGGCTGGGCCTGCAGGCCGACGGCTTCATGGAGGCGGTCGCCGCCGCCCGCAAGCGCTACGGCCCGACCCGGATCGCGCTGATCCTCGGCACCTCGACCTCCAGCATCGGCGAGACCGAGACCGCCTACACGCAACTGGCCGACGGCGCCTTCCCCGCCGACCAGCAGCGCCCCAAGGTCCACACGCCGCATTCGCTCGCCCTCTTCGTGCAGCAGGCACTGGGCCTCGAAGGCCCGGCCGAAACCATCTCCACCGCCTGCTCGTCGAGCGCCAAGGTGTTCGCCTCCGCCGAGCGGCTGATCCGCCTCGGCCTGGTCGACGCGGCCGTGGTCGGCGGCGTCGACACGCTGTGCGGCAGCGTGCTGTTCGGCTTCAATTCGCTCGAACTGGTCTCGCCCGCACCCTGCCGCCCCTTCGATGCCGCGCGCGACGGCATCAGTCTCGGCGAGGCCGCGGGCTTCGCGCTGGTCGAACGCGGCCGCGGCCGGCTCGAACTGCTGGGCTATGGCGAGGCCAGCGACGCCCACCACATGTCCACCCCGCATCCCGAGGGCCTGGGCGCCGAGAAGGCGCTCGACGACGCGCTGGCGCGCGCCGGCCTCGCGGCCGACGCCATCGACTACATCAACATGCACGGCACCGCGAGCTCCAAGAACGACGAGGTCGAAGGGGCCCTGGTGACACGCCGCTTCCCCGTCACCACCCACGCCAGCTCGACCAAGGGCTTCACCGGCCACACGCTGGGCGCGGCCGGCATCGTCGAGGCCGTGATCAGCCTGCTGGCGATCGAGACCGGCCTCAAGCCGGGCACCGTCAACACCACCACGCTCGACGCCGAGTGCGGGCCGCAGATCAAGCTGCAGCCCGCGCGCGGCGAGGTGCGCTACGCGCTGAGCAATTCCTTCGGTTTCGGCGGCAACAACTGCTCGCTGGTCTTCGGCAAGGGAGCCGCAGTATGACGACGCACAAGACCCCCACGCTCTTCATCGAAGGCCCGGCCTTCTGGGCCGCGACGCTGCCGGGCTGGGAGATCGCCAGCGCCGTGTTCCGCGGCGATGGCGCGCCGGCCGACCCGCCGGCCAAGCGGCCCTCGCCGCAGCTGCTGGCGCCGGCCGAACGCCGGCGCGCTCCCGACACCGTGGCGCTGGCGCTCGAAGTGGCGGCCGCCGCCGTGGCCGGCTCGGGCCGCAACGCGGCCGACCTGCCCTGCGTCTTCGCCTCGGCGCATGGCGACCTGGGCATCAACGACTACATGTGCAGCACGCTGGCGGCCGATCCGCTGCTGCTGTCGCCGATCAAGTTCCACAATTCGGTGCACAACGCCGCGGTCGGCTACTGGACCATCGGCACCGGCTGCATGGCGGCCAGCAATTCGCTCGCGGCCTATGAGAGCAGCTTCGCCTCCGGCCTGCTCGAAGCGGCGGCGCAGTGCGCCGCCGACCAGCGCGCCGTGCTGCTGGCCGGCTACGACATGCCGGCCGTGGGCGCGCTGGCCTCGGTGACGACCAGCCGCGAGATGCTGGCCGTGGCCCTGGTGCTGTCGCCCACGCGCACTGCGCGCACCGTGGCATCCCTCGAGTGGTCGCTGGCCGGAGGCGCCCTGCCGGCGACGCGGGCACGCTGCGCCGCGGCACGCGCCCTGGAAGTCAACGCGATGGCCGATGCCCTGCCGCTGTTCGAGTCGCTGGCGCGCGGCGAGCCCGAGTCGCTGAGCCTTCCGCTGTCGGCCACGCTGTCGCTGCAGATCGAGCTGCAGCCGCAACTGCAGCTCGAACCGCAGAGCTGACGATCCCATGGATGCCAGCCGCCCCGCACACGATGTCGTGATCATGGGCGGCGGGCTCGCAGGCCTCACGCTGGCGCTGCAGCTGCGCCAGAGCTTTTCCGACATCGACGTCGTGGTGCTGGAGCGTCGCACGCATCCGGTGCCGCATGCGACCCACAAGGTCGGCGAATCGTCGGTCGAGATCGGTGCTCACTACTTCGACACCGTGCTCGGCCTCAAGCCGCACCTGCACGGCGCCCAGCTGCGCAAGTTCGGTTTCCGCTTCTTCTTCAGCGAAGGCCGGCGCGACATCGACCAGGTGACCGAGATCGGCGCCAGCCGCTATCTCTCGGTGCCAAGCTACCAGATCGACCGCGGCATCTTCGAGAACTACCTGGCCGAGGAGGCCGGGCGCCAGGGCGTGCGCTTCATCGACCACGCGACGGTGCGCCGGATCGACCTGGCCGACGATCCGCGCGGGACGCATCGGATCGAATGGTCGCAGGGCGGCCAGACGCACCCGGCAAGCAGCCGCTGGCTGGTAGATGCCTGCGGCCGCGCCGGCTTGCTCAAGCGCAAGCTCGGGCTCGAACAGGCCAACGCGCACGACTGCAACGCGGTGTGGTTCCGCATCGGCGAGCGCATCGCGATCGACGACTGGTCCGACGACCCGCATTGGCGCACACGCTGCCAGCCGCAGTCGCGCTGGCTGTCGACCAATCACCTGGTCGGCGCGGGCTACTGGGTCTGGCTGATCCCCCTGGCCTCGGGCTCGCATTCGGTCGGCATCGTCGCCGACCCGCGCCTGCATCCGCTGGAGCGGCTGGACAGCTTCGACAAGGCGATGCAGTGGCTCCAGGCCTGGCAGCCGCGCCTTTACGACGCGCTCGACGGCAAGCGCCACCTGCTGCAGGACTTCGCCTACCTGCGCAACTTCTCCTACGGCTGCAAGCAGGTGTTCTCGGGCCAGCGCTGGGCGCTCACGGGCGATGCCGGGCTGTTCCTCGACCCCTTCTATTCGCCGGGCAGCGATTTCATCGCGATGGCCAACACCTACATCTGCGACCTGGTCGGGCGCGACCGTGCCGGCCACGCGCTGGCGGCGAGGGCCCAGCTCTACGACCAGATCTACCACTCGTTCTATGAGAGCACGCTGGCGCTCTACACCGACCAGTACCCGCTGTTCGGCGACCCCGAGGTGCTGCCGGTGAAGGTGATATGGGACTACAGCTACTACTGGGGCGTGCTGGCGCAGATCTTCTTTCAGAAGCGACTCACCGACCTGGTCCTGCTGGGCAGCCTGCGCGACGAGTTGCAGCACTGCCAGCACCTCAACATCGCGGCCCAGGCCTTCTTCCGCGACTGGTCCGCCGTGAGCCACCGGCGCAATTCGGCCGTGCTGCTCGACCAGGCCGCGCTGCCGTGGTTCGCCGAACTCAACCGCAGCCTGAGCGACACCCTGGACGACGATGCCTTCAAGCACCGCCTGCGCCAGTCGGTGGACCGGCTGACCTCCCTGGCCGGCGAGATGCTGGCCCGCGCCACCGGCGACCACCCGGGCCTGGACGGCGGCGCGCTGTCCGCGCTGCTGGCACGGGCGACCGCACCCGCCGGCTCGCCGCCCGAACCCCTTCTTTTCGCCGCCGGATGAAACCGTCGGCGGCAAGGTTTACCCAACTTTACGAAGCGTTCAACCCTGCGGCACCCCGCGGGAGGAAGCTACCCCCTTGAATACAACACCGTGGCGCAACGCACGGAGACACACCGAATGAGCACCCCGCAACTCCTGATGATCGAAGACGACACCCGCCTGGCGCAGATGGTGGGGGAATACCTGACGCAGTCGGGCTTCGGCTTCTCCCACGCCGCCGACGGCGCCAGCGGGCTCGAGATGCTGCAGCAGCGCTCGCCCGACCTCGTGATCCTCGACCTCATGCTGCCCGACACCGACGGCCTCGAGGTCTGCCGGCGCATCCGCGCGCTGCCGGGCGGCCAGGCCAAGGTGTCCGTGCTGATGCTGACCGCCAAGGGCGACCCGATGGACCGCATCATCGGCCTGGAGATCGGTGCCGACGACTACCTGCCCAAGCCCTTCGAGCCGCGCGAGCTGCTGGCGCGCATCCGCGCCGTGCTGCGCCGCCGAGGCGAAACCACGAGCGGTTCCGAAGGCCCCGCCGTGATGCGCTTCGGCTCGCTGGACATCGACCGCAATGCGCGCACCGTCACGGTGGGCGGCGCGCTCGCCGACCTCACCTCCTACCAGTTCGACCTGCTGGTGGCGATGGCCGAGCGCGCCGGCCGCGTGCTCACGCGCGACCAGATCATGGAAGCCGTGCGCGGCCGCGAGCTCGAGGCCTTCGACCGCTCGATCGACGTCCACATGGGCCGCATCCGGGCGGCGATCGAGGTCGATGCCAAGAACCCCAAGCGCATCCTCACGGTGCGCGGCGTGGGCTACGTCTTCGCCAAGCAACAAGACTGAATACATGGCCCCCACGCTCGTCACTTCGTGTACTCGCTGCCCCCCGAGGGGGCCCAGTCCGCCTTGGGGCGGCCCTGCGGCGGACTGACATGCTGCTCAATCTCTACCGCCGCCATCTCTACGTCCGCGTCTGGCTGGCCGTGGTGGCGGGCGTCTTCATCCTGACGCTCACGGCCAACTGGATCGTGCGCGAGGCCGCCGAAAACGAGCGCGAACGGCTGGCGCCGGTGCCGCGCGAGGTGGTGGTGCTCGACTCGAAGGACCGCCACATCGGCAGCGGCAAGGCCATGCGCGTGCCGGGCCAGGGGCTGGAATTCGACGTCACGCTGAACGACGGCAGGACGCTCTCGCTGCAGGTGGCGCCGCGCGACCGCGGCCCGGGCGCGCCGGGCATGTCGCCCTGGCGCACGCCCTTCGGCCTCGGCTGGATGGTGGCGCTGGTGGGCGTGGCGGTCGCGCTGGGCGTCTACCCGATCGTGCGTCGGCTCACCAAGCGGCTCGAGGCCCTGCAGCGCGGCGTGCAGCGCTGGGGCGAAGGCGACCTGTCGGCGCGCGTGCCCGAAGACGGCCAGGACGAAGTGGCCGATCTTTCCAGTGGCTTCAATGCCGCCGCAGCCCGCATCGAGCAACTGGTGAGCTCGCACAAGTCGCTGCTCGCCAATGCCTCGCACGAGCTGCGCTCGCCGTTGACGCGCATCCGCATGGGGCTCGAATTGATGGGCGAGCGGCCCGGCCCGGCCGCGCGCGAGGAGATCTCGCGCAACATCGCCGAACTCGACCAGCTGATCGACGAGATCCTGCTGGCCAGCCGGCTGGACGCGAAGGAAGCCGACATGGGCACGGTCGAGACGGTCGACCTGACGGGCCTCGCGGCCGAGGAGTGCGCCCGCGTCGATGCCGACCTGGAAGTCAAGGAAGGCACCGACAGCGACGCCCTCACGGTGCGCGGCGTGCCGCGCCTGCTGCGCCGCGCGATCCGCAACCTGCTCGAGAACGCGGGCCGCTACGGCGCCGGCGAGACCAGCGTGGAGATCGGCAGCCGCGCCGGCCAGGCCGAGATCCGCGTCAACGACCGCGGCCCGGGCGTGCCGGCGGCGCTGCGCGAGCGCATCTTCGAGCCCTTCTACCGCCTGCCGGGCGCCAGCGAGCGCAACGGCGGCGTCGGGCTCGGCCTGGCGCTGGTGAAGTCGATCACCGAGCGCCACGGCGGCAGCGTGCGCTGCGAGGACCGCCCCGGCGGCGGCGCCAGCTTCGTCATAACGCTCCCCCACTAAGACCGCGCGCGGCCGGCGCAGCCAGGGCCCTTCGTGAAACACCGCGGAAGCGGCTTCGCCGGGCCGCTGGTGTTGCCCCCGGCAGGGGGTGGGCGGCTACACGAAGTGAGCCAACCTGGGGGCGAGCTAAAATTTTTCCATGCAGAGATCGCACATCGTTCGGCCCGCGGCCATGTTCTGGGGGCTCACGGTGTTCATGCCGGTCGGGGTCACCTATGTCGCGGCACTGCTGCTGATGATCGCGTTCGCGGCCGCCGGCGGCTGGCGCGAGCGGGCGGTGCGGCTGCGCCGCAACCCGATGTGGTGGCCGGTGATGGCCTACGTGATCTGGACGCTGGTCATCCTGGCGATCGAGCCGCACTACCCCGAGACGCCCGCGAACCTGATGCACGGGCTGCGCATCGCGGCCACCGTGCTGATGGCGCTGGCGCTCACGCGCGACGAGGCGATCTGGGCCGTGCGCGGTTTCTGGCTCATGGGGCTCGCGAACATCGTGATGATCGGGCTGTACTACACGGTCGGCTTCCCGATGTGGCATCCCTGGCGCGGCGTGCTGACCCTGGTCGGCAACAAGTCGATCAGCAATGCGCTGCTGTTCACGATCATGGCCGGCTCGGCCGTGGTGTACGGGCTCAAGTCGCTGGTCGAGCATCGACCCTGGCGGGCCGTGGCGGCCTTCGCGCTGGTCCCGGCCGTGATCGCGATCATCACCTTCACGCTGCCTTCGCGCACCTCGCTGCTGGCGCTGCTGCTGGTGATCCCGGCCGCCTGCGTGCACCAGTGGCGGCGGCAGCTCAAGGTGCTGGCCCTGGTGCTGATGGTCGGCGGCGCGATCGCGATCGGCGGGCTGTGGAACTCGCCGGTGGTGCAGCAGAAGTTCGCGGTCGGCATCCAGGAGATCGAGGCGGCGCAGGCCGGCGAGATCTCCGAGGCCAGCTGGGTGGTGCGCTACTACATGTACCGCGACACCGCCCGCATGATCATCGACCGGCCCCTCACGGGCTGGGGCATCGGCGGCTGGACCGAGCAGTGGCACCTGCGCGGGCCGAAGCTGCTCGACTACAAGAACATGCCCCACAACGACTTCCTCTGGATGGGGTCGCAGGCCGGCGTGCCGGGTTTGCTGAGCCTGCTGGTCATCGCCCTCGTTGCGGTCTGGGTGGCCTGGCGGCGCGACGACCTCGCCGGTCGCCTGGCCTTCGTCGCGACGCTGGTCATGCTGATCGCCACCAGCGTGAACTCGGCCCTGCGGGATGCGCAGATCGGGCTGGCGCTGCTGTGGGTGGCGATGGTCTACCTGCGGCTGGCGCAGGAGCCGGGGGATTCGTGGCGCGGGCTGGTGCCGCCGCGACGCCATGGGGCTGCCCCACCGCTCAGGGCGGCGGATCGGGCGCAGAACTGACGCGCTGCCGCCCGGTTCAGCCCTCGAGGCCCCGCTCATAGCCCACGAACGGGCCGAAGAACACCATCTCGCCCTCGAGCCCCGCGGCGACTTCGTGCTGCTTGGGAAGCTCGTCGATGAATTCGGGCCAGGACTGCGCGACGTGGCTGGACCACTCGCCGGGGTCGAGCCGCGTGATCGGCCCCTGGGTGGCCAGGAATTCAAAGCCCTGGGAGGTCAGCTTCGCCACCGCGAGCCGCGTGGCGGCCTCAGGGTCCGCAGCCGTCGCATAGGCCGAGACATAGGCGCCGGCGAGCGTCGACGGCATCCTGCCGTTCGAGCCTCGCCCGACCTTGACGTTGATGAGGAACAAGCCGCGCTCCGGAGGCGCCGGCTGCCTTGACTTGAACAAGCCCCACATTGGATTCGCTCCTGGCGCCGTGCCGCCACGGCGCGCCCTCACGCGCTGCGCGCGAGAAACCCGAGCCAGCTCAGTGATGGTGCCCCGCGGCCTCGCCCGCCTTGAGGCGGTACACCGTGCCGCAATAGGGGCACTTGGCCTCCCCGGTGCGTGCCACGTCGAGGTAGACCTTCGGGTGCGCGCTCCAGAGCTGCATGTCGGCCTTGGGATTGGGGCAGAACACGCCGCCCTGGTCGTTCAGGTCCTTGGCGAGGAGTTCGATGGTGCTCTTGGCGGTGGACATCGTCTTCAGACCTTGGTGAGCCAGTGGGCGTACTTGGGATTGCGGCCGTTCACGATGTCGAAGAAGGCGTTCTGGATCTTCTCGGTGACCGGGCCGCGCGAGCCGATGCCGATCTCGACGCGGTCGAGTTCGCGGATCGGCGTGACTTCGGCGGCCGTGCCGGTGAAGAAGGCTTCCTCGGCGATGTAGACCTCGTCGCGCGTGATGCGCTTCTGCACCACCTCGATGCCGAGGTCCTTGCAGATGTGCAGGATGGTGTTGCGCGTGATGCCGTTGAGCGCGCCGGCCGACAGGTCGGGCGTGTAGACCACGCCGCCCTTGACCACGAAGATGTTCTCGCCCGCGCCTTCGGAGACGAAGCCGCTGGCATCGAGCAGCAGCGCCTCGTCGTAGCCGTCGTCGAGCGCTTCCATGTTGGCCAGGATCGAGTTGCTGTAGTTGCTGACCGCCTTCGCCTGCGTCATCGTGATGTTGACGTGATGCCGCGTGTAGCTCGAGGTCTTGACGCGGATGCCGCGCTTCATGCCTTCTTCGCCGAGGTAGGCGCCCCAGGCCCAGGCCGCGACCATCGCGTGGATCCTGTTGCCCTTGGGGCTCACGCCGAGCTTCTCGGAGCCGATCCAGACCAGCGGGCGCAGGTAGCAGCTGTCGAGCTTGTTCTCGCGCACCACCTGCTTCTGGGCCTCGTTGACCTGTTCCTGCGTGAACGGGATCTTCATGCGCAGGATCTTGGCGCTGTTGAAGAGCCGCTCGGTGTGCTCGGCCAGGCGGAAGATCGCGGTGCCGTTGACCGTATTGTAGGCGCGCACGCCCTCGAAGGCGCCGCAGCCGTAGTGCAGCGTGTGGGTCAGCACGTGGATCTTGGCTTCGCGCCAGTCCACGAGTTCACCGTCCATCCAGATCTTGCCGTCACGGTCGTCCAGTGCGGGGGGCAGCGCGCTCATGTCTTTGTCCTTCAACCGGGGGGGTATGTCGCAAAAGCTTTCGATTTTACCGGCGCCGACCGCGGGCGCCGCACCGACAATGGTCGGTTTTGCCAAACAGCCAGAAAAGGGATTCCGTGTCCGTCTTCAAGAACGTCATCGTCTACCGCATCGAAACCACGTGGTCGCAGTCGCTGGACCAGGTCGAACTGGGCCTCGGCACGCAGCGCTTCGTCCCCTGCAGCCCGTCGCAGGAAAGGTCCGCCGGCTGGGTCGAGCCCCGCGGCGAAGACAACGGTCCGCTCGCCGAATCGGTGGCCGGCCAGTGGCTGCTCGAATTCATGATCGAAAGCAAGACGCTTCCGGCCTCGGTGGTGCGCCGCAAGGTCGAGGAGCGCGCCGCGCAGATCGAGGCCACCACCGGCCGCAAGCCCGGCAAGAAGGAAAAGAAGGAACTCAAGGAAGACGTCACCCACGAGCTGCTGCCGCTGGCCTTCACGCGGCACGCGCGGGTCGCGGTGTGGATCGACCCCAAGGCGCACCGGCTGGTGGTCAACGCCAGCAACGCGGCGCGCGCCGACGAAGTGGTCACCAGCCTCGTGAAGTCGCTCGACGGCTTCGCGGTGGCGCTGGTCAACACCCAGATCGAGCCGGCAGTTGCAATGTCGGAGTGGCTGTCGAGCCAGGAGCCGCCCGCCGGCTTCACGATCGACCGCGAATGCGAACTCAAGGCCACCGACGAATCGAAGGCCGTGGTGCGCTACGCCAAGCACCCGCTGGACATCGACGAGGTGCGCCAGCACATCGCCGACGGCAAGCGCCCGACCCGGCTCGCCATGACCTGGGACGACCGCGTCTCCTTCGAGCTGACCGAGGGCCTGCAGCTGCGCAAGATCGTGTTCCTCGAAGGCACGCTCGACGACGCGCCGGCTTCGGGCAAGGAAGACAACTTCGATGCCGACGCGGCGATCGCGACCGGCGAGCTGGGGCAGCTGGTGCCCGAGCTGCTCGAAGCGCTGGGCGGCGAGATGCGCCTGGGCACGGCGGCGGTTGCGGCACCTGCCGCCGAGGCAGCACCCAAGGCCGATGCCGACGCCGAGGCAGCGCTGGTCGACGACTCTGCGCCGTTCTGAGTCCGCGCCGCTGACCGGCGGCTGGACCGCCGGCTAGACCGGCGGGCGCAGTGCGTCGGCGGCGCCGGGCTTGACGGCGTCGGCGCTGGGCGCGTCGGCCGGCGATGCATCGTCCTCGGCCACCTGGGGCCGAACCAGCGTCCATTCGGTGAGCTTGCCGCCCACGAAGGTGGCATCGACCCAGGAGCCGCCGGCATCGGTCCAGCGGAACAGCTCGGGCTGCTCGTCCTTGGGCGAGCGCTGCTCGCCGAGCGCGCGCGTCATCGCGATCACGTGCAGCAGGGTCGCCTTGGGCTTGAGCTTGGCGTTGAGCATCACCGCGCTCGCGACCGTGCCGATCGGCCGGTCGGCGGCGCGCTTGAGCACCTGCATCGTGCGGTTGAAATGCATGAGAAGGAACATGACGATCGCGCCGCCGACCAGTGCCACGCCGGCCCAGCCGTAGCTGCGATAGGCCACGCCGAGCAGGACGAGGCCGCCGACGGGGACGAGGATTTTGCTGAAATTCATGGGGAGATTGTCGCGCGGGCGGGACCGGCCCCTGATTTCCCGGCGCCGTCTGCGGATTCCCGCGACTCGGACCCGTTCGAGGTATGCCCCTGCCCCTTCGCCTCGGCCGGCGATGTCGGCGGTCCAGGTCGCGGCACCAGCGATCTGGGCCGCGGTCACGCCCGCCTGCGCAAGAACACGTGGGTCGCGCGTTCGCCGGCAACGGACTCCGCGCATTCATAACCCAGCGCAGGCAGGTCGAGGCCCTGGAAGAGCGGCTCCCCCGCCCCCAGCAGCACCGGCTGCACCGCCAGATGCAGCTCGTCGATCAGCCCCGCGCCCAGATACTGCCGAACCGAGGAAACGCCGCCGCCGAGGCGAACGTCGAGGCCGCCCGCCGCGGCCCTCGCCTGCTCCAGGGCCGCATGAATGCCTTCGGTGACGAAGCGGAACTCCGTGCCTCCGGCCATCGCGAGCGGCGCGCGCGGATGGTGCGTGAGCACGAACACCGGCGTGTGATACGGCGGCTCGTCGCCCCACCACCCCTTCCATTTCTCATCCGGCCACGGGCCCCGGACCGGACCGAACATGTTGCGCCCGAGGATCCAGGCGCCGATGCCGGCAAAGCCCTGCTCCGCGATGCTGTTGTCGACGCCTGTCTCTCCATCGGCATGGCCGTGCATCCGGCGCCACAGGCGGGTGTGGAAGAACCACTCCATCAACTCGGGACCCCGGACGCCGAGCGGATTCTGAAGATCCTGGCCCGGCCCGGCGCCGTAGCCGTCGAGGGAGATGGCGAAGCTTTGAACGCGGAGTTGGGACATGGGCTTGCTCCTTGCGTGATCAAGCTGGCCCGGGCACGGGCCAGCGCCCCATTGTCCACGGGGCCGAAGACCCCTGGGTCATCGCCGGCGCTGCCCCTCTATCGCGAAAATGCCCGATGCGCCCGTCAGGTCGGCACGGCGCGCACGTTGAAGACGCTCACCGTCCGCACCAACGCACCGGCCTGCTGTTGGAGCGACCCGGCAGCGGCCGCCGCCTGCTCCACCAGCGCGGCGTTCTGCTGGGTGACATGGTCCATCTGCGTGATGGCCTGGTTGATCTGCTCGATGCCCGAGGTCTGCTCCTGGCTTGCCGCGGTGATCTCGCCCATGATGTCCGTGACGCGCCGCACGCTGCGGACGAGTTCGTCCATGGTGCGGCCCGCCTGCGAGACCTGACGGCTGCCGCGCTCGACCTTGCCGACCGAGTCGTCGATCAGGGCCTTGATCTCCTTCGCCGCGGCGCCCGAACGCTGCGCCAGGTTGCGCACCTCCGACGCCACCACCGCGAACCCGCGCCCCTGCTCGCCCGCGCGCGCCGCCTCGACCGCGGCGTTCAGCGCCAGGATGTTGGTCTGGAAGGCAATGCCGTCGATGACGCCGATGATGTCCACGATCTTCCGGGACGACGCATTGATCGCTTCCATCGTGTCCACGACTTCGCCGACCGCTGCGCCGCTCTGGGTCGCGACCTCGGAGGCCGAGGTCGCGAGCGCGTTCGCCTGCCGGGCGTTCTCGGCGTTCTGCCTGACCGTGGTGGTGAACTCTTCCATCGACGCCGCCGTCTGTTCGAGCGAGCTGGCCTGCTCCTCGGTGCGTGACGACAAGTCATGGTTGCCGCTCGCGATCTGGCTGGAGGCCGTCGCGATGGTGTCGGTGCCATTGCGAACCTCGCCGACGACATGCGCGAGGCTGTCGTTCATCGTCCGCAGCGCCTGCAGCAGCTGGCCGGTCTCGTCGGTGGTCTTCGACTCGATGCGGCTCGTGAGGTCGCCCGCCGCGACGGTCTGCGCGATGTGCACCGCGTCGCGCAGCGGACGAGCCACGATCTGCGAGAGCCAGAAGGCGAACAGCAGGCCGAGCGCGATGCTGCCCACCAGCGCGCCCGCGATCCACGAGCGCGTCTGCGCGTAGGTCCGATCCCCTTCGTCGCTGGCCCGCGTGCCGCCGTCGAGCGTCAGCGCAACCAGTTTGTCGAGCGTTCCGCCCATGTCGCCGTGCAGGCGCGATGCCGCGCCGCGCATCAGCGCGAGCGCCTCGTCGCGCCGATGCTGCCGCGACAGGCCGACGACCTTGTCCTGCTCGGCGACGTACCGCGCAGCGGCCTTCTCGAAGTCGCCGTACAGGGTGCGCTGCTCGGGCAGCGAGATCAGCGACTCGAAGGCGGTGCGATTCTTCTGGATGCGCTCCTTCAGCGAATCCATCGACTTCTCGTAGCGGGCCATGTCGGTGTCGTTGTCCGACAGAATGTGCTGGAGCCCTTCGGAGCGCAAGCGCGCGATCTCGGCCTTGAGATCGAGCAGCACGCGTGACGCCGGCATCCAGTTTCTCGCGAGGTCGGTGGAAGTCCGATTGACGGTCGCGAGCTGCGCGATCGAGAAGATGCCGAGCAGCGCGGTCAGCATGAGCACCGCCGCGAAGGACAGCAGCAGCTTGCTGGCAATCTTGAGGTTGTGGAACGAAGTCATGGGTCTTGTGCAGCGGAAGGGAAGGCTCGGAAAGGCGCACGCGTTTCAGGTGCGCCCATCTGATATCGGCACTTCGATGGCGCTTTGAAGGGCCGAACGCGCGTCAACCCCCTGCCTGGGCTGCACGATCGACGACCCCCGGGCTCACCACTTGTTGCGCAGCTCGCGAAGCTTGACGAACACCGTCTTCGCATCCGGCTTCTCGGGCAGATCGGGAAAGACCTCGCGAAGCGCCGCGATGACGCTCGGACTGGAAAGGCGCAGGAAGGTGTTGATCTGCTTCTCCTCGCGCAGCGTCGTCACGCGGGCCCTCGCCGGGTCATGCCCCGTCATGTCGGGCAACAGCGCCCTGGCGGCCGCGTTGTCGGGCTCGCGCGCGAGCGTGAAGCGCAGGTTGTTCTCGATGTAGTCGTGGCCCGGGTAGACGCGTGTGTCGTCGGGCAGCTTCGCGAGCTGGTCGACGAAGGTGGTGTACAGGTCTTCGGGATTGCCGCCGTTGTGGCAGTTGCCCGCTCCGGCATTGAACAGCGTGTCGCCCGAGAACAGCGCCGGCTGCTCGGTGTGGGATCGCAGGCAGATGTGGCACATCGTGTGGCCGGGCGTGTCCAGGCATTCGAGCTCGACGGTCTTGCCGACCTTGATCACGTCGCCGGCCTTGACGCCGCGATCCACGCCGGCGATGCGAGACCCCGACTGGTAATGCGCAATCACCTTGGCCCCGGTCGCCGCGACCACGGCCTCATTGCCGCCGGTGTGGTCATGATGCTCGTGCGTGTTGAGGATCTGCGTGATCTGCCAGCCCTTCTCCTTGGCGGCGGCCAGGCACTTCTGGTGGTCCAGGGGATCGATGGCGAGGGCTTCGCCGCTCTCGGGGCAAACGATCAGGTAGTTGTAGTTGCGGTAGGCGTTGCCGGTCCAGATGCGCTCGACGATCATGGGATGCTCCAGGTGTCACGGATGTGCAAGCGGGAAGCATACCGTCGGCGGGGACGCTTCAGTGGTCGATCAGGCCCATGTGCGCCTCGGACAGGCGCGGCTGGCGCACCGGCCCGTTCGCCGGCGCGGCATCGAGTTCGCGCAAGTCCTCGTCGCTCAGCCGAAGGTCCGCGGCACCGAGGTTCTCGTCCAGTCGGCCGAAGCTGCGCGTGCCCGGGATCGGCACGATCCACGGCTTCTTCGCCAGCAGCCAGGCCAACGCCACTTGCGCCAGGGTCGCGCGCTTGCGCTCGGCCACCTTCGCGATCGGTGCCAGGAAGGCCCGGTTGGCATTCGCCCCGCGCGCGAAGCGCGGGAAGGTGCTGCGCAATCCGGCATCGCCGAACGTGGCGTCGTCGCCGACCTTGCCGGTCAGGCAGCCCTGGCCCAGCGGGCTCCAGGCCACGAAGCCGATGCCCAGTTCTTCCACCGTCTGCAGCAGGCCGTTCTCGGGGTCGCGCGTCCACAGGGAGTACTCGGCCTGCACGACGCTGACGGGTTGCACGGCGTGGGCGCGGCGGAGGGTCGCGGCGCTGGCCTCGGACAAGCCGAAGTGCTTCACCAGGCCTCGCGCCACGAGATTCTTCACTGCGCCGGCGACCTCCTCGATCGGCACCTTGGGATCGACCCGGTGCTGGCAGAACAAGTCGATGGCCTCGACCTTCAGTCGCTTCAGCGAGGCTTCGGCCACCTTGCGGATCTGTTCGGGGCGGCTGTTCAGCCCGACGATCCGGTCGTCCTGAACGTCGAAGCCGAACTTGGTCGCGACGGCGACGCCGGCACGGAACGGGGCGATCGCCTCGCCCACCAGCGCTTCGTTGACGTACGGGCCATAGGCTTCGGCCGTGTCGAAGAACGTCACGCCGAAATCATGGGCGGCGCGGATGACGTCGATCTGGTCCTGGCGGCTCAGGGACGTCGGGCCATGGCCGAAGCTCATGCCCATGCAGCCGAAGCCAAGGGCCGAGACTTCAAGACCGCTGTTGCCAAGCTTGCGTTTTTTCATGGGTTCACTCACTGAACGAGATCGAAGGGACGAACGTCTCCTGCGGCTTGCCGCTGCGCGGCGCCACTGGCGTACGTACGGGTTGGTTTGCGAGTTCGGCGGGAGCGGCGCGAAAGCGCCGGAGCGCCGGCCTCGTCAGCCGCTCGTGCGGCCCAGCTGAAGTTCTCGCAGACGCTTGACGTCGCGAGCGGGCGGCGAGCCGAAGAAGCGGCTGTATTCGCGGTTGAACTGCGACTGGCTGTCGTAGCCGACGCGGTGCCCCGCGGTCGCGGCGTCCACGTGTTCGCCGATCATGATGCGTCGCGCCTCCTGCAGGCGGAGCTGCTTCTGGAACTGCAGCGGGCTCATCGCGGTGACCGCCTTGAAATGATGGTGCAACGAGGACACGCTCATGTGGACTTCGCTGGCGAGCTCTTCGACCCGCAGCGGCTCCTGAAAACGGCGCGACAGCAGACTGATGGCCTGGGTGATCCGCTGGCTGTGGCTGTCGACCATGGCCATTTGTGCCAGCCGCCAGCCATCGGGCGATCTGAGCAGGCGGTACAGGATCTCGCGGGTGATCAGCGGCGCCAGGGCCGGCACATCCTCGGGCGAGGCCAGCAACTTGACCAGGCGCAGCAGCGGGTCCAGCAGCGTGGAGGAAATCTCGCCCGTGAACATCCCGCGCTGCGAGGCGCGCACCGGAAGGCTTTCGCCCAGCTTGAGCTCCAGCGCCAGGGCCGCAATGTCCTTGACGTCGAAATCCAGTCGCAGGCCAAGGTACGGCGCTTCCGGCGATGCGTCGATCACCTGGCCCGCCACGGGCAGGTTCTGTGCGACCACCAGGTAGTGGCTGCTGTCGTAGACGTAGACCTCGCCACCGAGCAGGACGCGCTTGCTGCCCTGCGCCAGCACGCAGAAGGCCGGCTCGTAGACCGCGTGGACCGGATGCTGCGTATGCGAGGCGCGGGCCAGGGTGAGGCGCGGGATCGCCGTCGCGTGGGCGCCATCGGTGACGGTGTAGCGGTCGACCAGGGCGGCCAGCTCAGCCCGCATGACCGTGGCCTGCAGTTGCTTCGCAGATCGTTCGTCGCGCAGTGCTTGATGGGTGGAGGTCAGCATGGGCCGTAGCTTAGGCGCCGCGCCGCCGCTTGTCTCGACGTCCGGACCTCTGCCGGAGGATCGTGCAAACATCCCCAAGGATCCTGCAAGGCCTGTAGCGGGCAACCCGCGTTCCGAGTACCCTCCCGCTTTCCAGCTGAAGGCGCCCCTCCAAGGGAGGCACCAGGAATGGCTTGGGGACGCGCGCTGGTGATGTGTATCTGCTCCACCGATTCAACCGAGGAGAAGCTCGTGAGCGATCAAACCAAGCCGAAGGACCGAACCCACCTCCCGATGCGCAACACATCGAGGCCCGGACTCATCACCTACGACGCGAGGGACCCCGACACCCGGTTCCCGCCGATCGACCAGTTGCGCCCGCCCAAGGGAGCGCCCAACGTGCTGATCGTCCTCATCGACGATGCCGGCTTCGGCTCGGCCAGTGCCTTCGGCGGCCCTTGCCAGACACCCAACGCCGAGAAGCTCGCGGCGGGCGGCCTGAAGTTCAACCGCTTTCACACCACCGCCCTCTGCTCGCCGACGCGCCAGGCCCTGCTGACCGGCCGCAACCACCACTCCTGCGGCATGGGCGGGATCACCGAGATTGCCACCGGCGCCCCGGGCTACAGCTCGGTGCTGCCCAACTCCATGTCGCCCCTGGCGCGGACCCTGAAGCTCAACGGCTATTCCACGGCGCAGTTCGGCAAGTGCCACGAGGTGCCGGTGTGGGAGACGAGTTCGGTCGGACCGTTCGACGCCTGGCCGACCGGCGGGGGCGGTTTCGAGTACTTCTACGGCTTCATCGGCGGCGAGGCGAACCAGTGGTATCCGACGCTGTACGAGGGCACCACGCCCGTCGAGCCGAAGAAGACGCCCGAGCAGGGCTACCACCTGATGGAAGACATGACCGACAAGGCCATCGCCTGGATCGCGCAGCAGAAGTCGCTCGCGCCCGACAAGCCGTTCTTCGCCTACTTCGCGCCCGGTGCGACCCATGCACCCCACCACGTGCCCAAGGAGTGGGCCGACAAGTACAAGGGCAAGTTCGACCAGGGCTGGGACAAGTTGCGCGAGGAGACATTCGCGCGCCAGAAGGCGCTGGGCGTCATACCGGCTGACTGCGAACTGACCACGCGCCACGAAGAGATCCCCGCCTGGGACGCCATGCCCGATGCGCTCAAGCCGATCCTGCGCCGACAGATGGAGGTCTATGCGGGCTTCATGGAGTTCACGGACCATCACGTCGGCCGACTGCTCGACTTCCTCAAGCGACTGGGTCTTCTCGAAGAGACGCTGGTGTACTACATCGTCGGCGACAACGGGGCTTCCGCCGAAGGCACGTTGAACGGCGCGTACAACGAGATGGCCAATTTCAACGGGCTGGCCGGCCTCGAGACGCCCGAGTTCCTCATGGAGCGGTACGACAAGCTGGGCGGGCCCGAGTCGTACAACCACTACGCGGTGGGCTGGGCCCATGCCATGAACACGCCCTACCAATGGACCAAGCAGGTCGCCTCCCATTGGGGCGGGACGCGCAACGGCACCATCGTCCATTGGCCGAAAGGCATCGATGCCGCGGGCGAGATGCGCTGGCAGTTCCATCACGTGATCGACATCGCACCGACGATTCTCGAGGCGGCGGGCTTGCCCGAACCGGCCTCGGTCAACGGCGTGGCGCAGGACCCGCTCGAGGGCGTCAGCATGCTCTACACGTTCAATGACGCGAATGCGGCGGAGCGGCACGAGACCCAGTACTTCGAGATGTTCGGCAACCGCGGCATCTATCACAAGGGCTGGACCGCGGTCACCAAGCACGGGACGCCATGGATCCTCGTGGGCCGCAAGACCGTCCCCTTCGACGACGACGTCTGGGAGCTCTACGACACGACCAAGGACTGGAGCCAGGCGAGGGACCTGTCGAAGCAGATGCCCGAGAAGCTCCACGAGCTGCAGCGACTGTGGCTCATCGAGGCGACACGCTACAAGGTCCTGCCGCTGGACGACCGGGTCGTCGAGAAGATGAACCCGGACACCGCCGGGCGGCCGGTGCTGATCCGGGGAACCACCCAGCTCCTGTTCGGCGGCATGGGTCGCCTGTCGGAGAACTGCGTTCTCAATCTCAAGAACAAGTCGCATTCGGTCACCGCCGAGATCGAGGTGCCGGCCGCCGGAGCGCAAGGCGTGATCATTGCGCAAGGCGCGAACATCGGCGGCTGGAGCCTCTATGCGAACCACGGCAAGCTCAAGTACTGCTACAACGTGGCGGGCGTGAACCACTACTTCGTCGAATCCGCGGACGTGCTGCCTGCGGGCGAGCACCAGGTGCGCATGGAGTTCGCCTATGCCGGCGGCGGCCTCGGCAAGGGTGGCCAGGTGACGCTCTTCGTGGACGGCAAGAAGGTCGGCGAGGGGGCGGTCCCCTTGACCCAGGCCATGGTCTTCTCCGCCGACGACGGCTGCGACGTGGGCGAGGACAGCGGCGCGCCCGTGTCGCCGGACTACGGCCCCAAGAGCAACGCCTTCAACGGGCGGGTCAAGGGGGTGCAGCTTGCGATTGCCGACGCTGCGCAGAGCGTGGACCACCTGGTCTCGCCGGACGATGCCCTCCGCATCGCGATGGCGCGGCAGTAGGGCCGAAGCCGGACTATCCCTAGCTGGTCGCGGGGCCGACAAGGGGCTATAAAGCCGACGGCGGGTCTCACGCAGCCGACTCGCTCCCAGCCACCCCAACAACAAGTACGGCAAGGAGACGTCCCATGCAGGCTCGACTCAAGGCGGATTCGGAACGCGCCTTCTCCACCCATGGCCGGTTCGTGATTCGCCATGTGGCGCTGGCCGCCTTGATCACGGCACCCGTCTTCGCTTTGGCCGCCGGGGTCAGCGTGAAGCTCGATTTCTCCAGTCCGGCGACCAGTCCGTTTCCGAGCGACCGGTTCACCCAGCCGGACTGGACCCAGAACACGTTCAAGCGCGTGAAGCTGCCGAAGCCGGATTGCGCAGTGATGGTGTCCGATTGCGCGGACATCGACATCATCAACACGCTCGACGGCTTCAATACGCAGCCGCGCATCAGCGTGCCGTTCACCGGTGACATCGACCTGAAAACCGTCAGCAGCGAGACGCTGTACCTGGTGAACCTGGGCGATACGCTCTCCGGCGCCGGCTTCGGCCAGAAGGTCGGCATCAACCAGGTGGCCTGGGACGTCGCCGGCAAGACGCTGGTGGTCGAATCGGATGAACTGTTGCAGGAACACTCGCGCTATGTGCTGGTGGTCACCAACGGCATTCGCGACAAGGCCGGTGATCCCATCGAGGGCGGGGCGTTCGCACGACTTCGCCAGCCGCCCGGCCGCGGCGAGGCGCAAGACCGCGACACGATGGACTATCGCGGGGCGCTGCAGAACGCGGACCGCTCGATCCCGCAGGGCCGGCACCGTGCGGTCGCGCTGAGCCTGTTCACCACGCAGAGCATCAGCGCCGACCTGCTGAAGATCCGGGAGCAGATCAGGCGCTCCACGCCGAGCCCCGTGAACTTCATGATCGGCAACGATGGCTCGGCGCGCGCCGTGTTTCCGGTCGCCAACCTGGCCGCAATCCAGTGGATGCAGCAGACCGGCACGGCACCCGTGTTCACCCCCTCGACCGTCCCGACGTCGGCACTGGGTGTCGTCCCGGGCGCGGTAGGGCGCGTGGCCTTCGGCAAGTTCCGATCGCCCGACTACCAGAACGCGGCCCGAGTCATCCCCGCCACCGGCACCTTGACCGGATATCCGCTGCCCCAGTCGAGCAACGAGCTGGTGGTCGAGCTGTTCCTGCCGAGCGGTGCGCGACCGCCGGGTGGATGGCCGGTCGCGATCTTCGGCCATGGATTCACCGACAGCATGTACGGCGCACCGTGGACCGTGGCGTCGATGTTCGCTTCAAGAGGCATCGCCACGATGGCGATCAGCGTCGTCGGGCACGGTGGCGGCGCCCTGGGGACGCTCAACGTGACGCCCCGGGTGGGCGCTCCGGTCGTCGTGCCGTCGGGTGGCCGCGGCTTCGATCAGGACGGCAACGGCGCGATCGACTCGACCGAAGGGGTCAGTGCGGTCGGGTCGTCGACGATCGTGTCCAGCCGCGACGGCCTGCGCCAGACCGTGGTCGACCTGATGCAGCTCGTCCGGCAGATTCAGGTCGGCATCGATGTCGACGGCGACGGCTCGGTCGACATCGACAAGAACCGCATCTACTACGCCGGGCAATCCTTCGGCGGCATCTACGGCACGATCTTCCTCGGCGTGGAGGGCGCCGTCAGGGCCGGCGTTCCCAACGTGCCGGGCGGCTCGATTCCCGAGGTCGCGCGCCTGGGCGGCTTCCGCGTCCTGACGGCGATCGCGTTGGCAACGCGCCAGCCGCAACTGCTCAACCTGCCGCCGACGCCGAACGTGCCGCCGCCTTTCAATCTGAACTTCAACGAGAACATGCCGCTGCGCGACTTGCCGCCACTGGTGAACAACGTCGCGGGCGCCACCGCGATCCAGCAGGTGCTCGAAAACAATACGTGGGTGCAGCAGTCCGGCAATCCGGTGTCCTATGCCCCGTACATCCGCCGGCAGCCCCTGCGCGGCAACGGCGCCAAGCCGGTGATCGTGCAGTTCGCCAAGGGCGACGGCACGGTTCCGAATCCGACGACCACCGCGATCCTTCGCGCGGGACAGCTGGCGGACCGCGCCATGTACTACCGCAACGACCTGGCGTACGCCGCGACGGATGGGGCCATTCCCAAGAACCCGCACACCTTTCTCACCAATATCGGCAACCCGGCGGCCGCGCCGATGGCTGTCGCGGCACAGGCGCAGATCGCGGTGTTCTTCGCGACGGACGGCGCGCAGGTCATCGACCCGGACGGTGCCGGCCCGCTGTTCGAGATGCCGGCCAGCTTGCCGTTGCCCGAATCGCTCAACTATCTGCCCTGAGCCTGACGGGGACCGCGGTGCATTCCCGCGCCAGCGATCAGCCGCGCGTGACCTCGATGCTGTACAGCCCCCAGGGGCACAGGGCGAACCGCTCCTTGAGCGGCTTGTCCTTGAATGCGGCGAGCGTGTCGGCCTCGTAGATGGCCCACTGCGGGCCCAAGCCGCCCAGCGCGAGCGGCGCGCCGTCCATCTCGGTGGCCACGATCATGCGGTAGCTGCGCGCGTCGGCCATGCGCAGCGGCACGACATAGCCGTCCACCGCCCGAAGGCCGAGCATCACCTCGCCGCCGGCGGGCGCCACGCCCACCGACTCGAGCACGCTGGTCAGCAAGGGGCCCGCGAGCGAATGCACCTTGGCGTCGTACTCGAGCGTCGCCTTGATTCGAACGACCGGCAGGCGGCGCAAGGCCTCGGCGTCGAGCACGTACGCCTTGTCGAACTTGACTCCGTGCTTGACCAGCAGCTGATCGAGCGCCGGATCGACGGGGCCGCGGTTGGTCTTGCCTACCGCCCCGCTGACGGTCAGGAGGCCGGGACCCTGACGCGGTGGGTCAGCGGCCAGGGCGCCAGCCGCGGGCCATAGGCCGGCGAGGGTCGCGGTCCCCAGAAAGCGTCGTTTGTTCATCACGGGATTGTGGAGCGGTACGCTTGCGATCGTCCACTGCCCACGGCGTCGACGCCGGACTTGCCCGCCAACCAGCCCAGGAGACCGAACCCATGAGCCCCATCCTCGTCGGCCTGATCGTATTCGCCTGCACCTTTTGCGGGGCGCTCGCGGGCATCACGCTCCACCGCAAGCTGCCCTTGCATCACAAGGAAGCCGACTCCAACGACGTCATCAAGCTGGTGCTGGGCTTGATAGCGACGATCTCTGCGCTTGTCATGAGCCTGCTCATCGCCTCGGCCCATACGGCGTATGCCACGCAGGACTCCGAGGTGCAGGCGCTCGGTGTCCACATCGTGCAGCTCGACCGCGTCTTTGCCAGCTATGGGCCGGACGCGGCGCAAGCACGCCAGATCTTCCGCCAACTCGTTGCCGCCAGACTCGAACAGGCGTGGCCGGACCGTGGTGGCGCAAAGCCCGGCTCCAGGCCCCTTCGCTTGACGCGCGAAACGGACGAGGAACTGATCGAGCATGTGGTCAACCTGCAGCCGACGACAGACAGCCAGCGCTTCGCAAGGACCCGGGCCTTGCAGCTCCTCACCGACATCGGGGACGCGCGTCAGCTCCTGTACGAACAGGCCGGCGGCTCCATTTCCTGGCCCTTCCTCGTCGTGCTGGTGTTCTGGCTGGTCGTCCTCTTCATCGGCTTCGGCTTTCTCACGCGCAGCAACGGCACCGTGCTGGTGGCGCTCTTCATCGGCTCGCTCTCGGTCGCGGGAGCGATCTTCCTCGTCCTGGACATGAACCAACCCTTCAGCGGGCTGATGCATATCTCCAACGCACCGATTCGCCTCGCCCTGGAAGCGATCAGCCAATAGCGGTGATGCGCAGCTGCAGCCGCCGGCGCGCACGATGGACGACGAGATGGCTTGCTGTCTTACATGACAGCGGCCCAGGATGGAGGAAAAAGCCTCTCTAACCGGAAGGCGACAGTGGTCCGCCCTGTATGACCAAATTTTGCGAATCGTGTCACGCGGCAAACAAGGACGGCGCCAGATACTGCTGCGGCTGCAAGGGCCGGTTCTCGGGCATCCGGTTCGGCGCGCATACCTCCGCCGCCAGTTTCGAGAATTCGCGCACGACGCACTCGGCCAGACCTCCGTCGGCGAGGCCGCGCATGCGCCTGCCGGTCAGACGCATCAGGCGCACCGGACTGGCGGCGATTGCCACCATGGTCCTGATCGGAGCGCTCGTGTACGCGTACGTGAAGCCAGCGGTCCTCGGCTGGACCCCCATCCACGTGTCTGTCTCGTTCATGTGGAAGCCGCTCGGTGGCCGTGCGGCCGGGGCGGCGACATCGACCCGGCAACCGGCGCCGGTCCCGGTTCCCGCGGCGTCACCAGAACCCGCGACAGCGACCCTGCCGGCGCCCGCGCGTGACGGGGTGGATTCGGCGGAACGGAAAGAGTGCAGCGACGCGCGAGAGGCACTGGCGCTCTGCCCAAAAAGCTGAGGAAGAAGCTGCAGGGTAGGACGCTGCTGACATACAGCGCGCGACAGCGGTGCAAAGTTGAGCCTGCGTCTGTCCCGGAGGGTTGCGGCCATGTCGGTTGTTTGCGAAGTCTGCGGAAAGTCGAACCGCTCCAAGTCGAAGTACTGCACGGGTTGCGCCCACCCGTTGCCCGGCTCCGGCCTTTCCCGGGTCGACCCGGTGATGGCGTTCCGCCCGTCCGCCGCAGGTGCTCCGCGCGCCGACGATGGCGAGCGCGAAAGCACTTCCATCGTCGCCCTGCCGGCCGAAGCGGCCTCTTTCTGGCTGCGGGCCGGCTGCGTCGGCGTGGCGATGATTCTCGGCTTCACGCTGTGGTGGATGGATGTCACGCGCAAGCCGGGGGTGCCGCCGCTGCACACGCGGCTCCTGGCCATGCTGGCGCCGGCGCCGGGCAGATCGCCGACACCCCCGGCAACGCCCGAGCCTGCCGCCGGATCGACGAAGGCGGACGCACCGGAACAGGCGTCTCCGGCCCCGGCCGCCACGGCGCCCGTCGCGGAAAGGCCGTCCGCGCAGGTGCCCGCGAAGCCCGCCGAGACGAAGGCTTCGCCGGTGCCGGGTCCTCAAGCCAAGGCCAAGGCTGCGCCGCGGCCGGCGACCCGGTCTTCCTCCTTGCGCCGGAAATGGGTCGAGCCCTCGACCACCGCAGAAGAACGCGCAGTGGCGCGGGCCGAACGCGACCTGGGTCCGCCCATCGCGCCCGGACCCGGGCCGCAATACGGCGGCGCGCACTCGGCCACGCTGCCCTTCGCCGATCTGGGTCCTCCCATCGCCCCCGGCCCGGGGCCGCGGTACGACTACTCGCGCACGCCGGTGCAGGCGCCCTCATCGAGGGCGGCGGGGCCGCCCCCTCGTTGACCCGCGGTCCTGCAGACGCCTACGACGCCTTCGCCTGGCCGTCGAGCCGACGGTTGGCGTCCAGCGCATAGACGACCTGCTTGTCATCCGCCGCCTTTTGAGGAGCCCCGCTTTCTCCCGAAGGCAGCGCGGCCGAACCGTAGAGCTCGCGTTCGAGTCGCTTCGCGCGCTCCGCGTACATGCGGGCCAGGGCACCATGGTGCTCGGCGGCGGCCTGGTGCTCGATGCGCGCCATGTGTGCTTCCTCGAGCAATGTCATGACGCGCCGCAGATGGCCGTTTCGGCTGGGCTGAAAGATGCTGAACATCCGACCCTCCTTCATTGGGAGCCATTGAAGAACATGCTTTTTACTTCAATCGCGCCGGCTGCGCTTGCGCCTCGGGCCAAAGAGGTAGGCTGTCCGGACGATGGCGCGGCTGTTCGACCTTGGCGCTGGCACGTTGCGCACAAGGCCGATGCAGTTCGCTCAGAAGCGGTCTGCCAGCCCCATCGCCGGATCGCTCACCGAATGCCGGCCGGTCTCGACCCGGCCGGCGAAGCGCCGGTAGAAGGCAAGGTCGGCATCGCAGGTCACCACGAAGTCGTACCACTGGCCGCTGGCGTCCAGGCTCCAGCGGATGCTGGTCTGGTCGCCCCCCTTGACCCGGATGACCGAGGCGCCGTCGCGACCCTTGCCGCGGCCCTCCTGGTCGTCGCGATCCTGACGGTCGTCATGGCCGCCGCCGGCCCCGCGGGCATCGGGGCGCGGGTAGGCCTTGTTGGACTGTACGGTGAAGCGGCAGTCGCGCCGGCCGTCGTTGCGCAACTGAAGGTAGAGGTCGCCGCCGCGCTTCTCGTAGCCCACGCGGATCTCGGGCAGCGCCACACCCCCCGCCCGCAACCGGTTCAGGTCGCCCTTGAACTGGCGGTGGAAGCCGTTCGGCCCGAGCACCCACAGGTCGTACAGGCCGGCGTTGTCGGCCATGGCGGCCCAGTGGCCGTCGAGCTGCTTGCCGGGCTCGACCACGTAGCGGCGCGGCAGGCGGTCCGCCAGGTTCAGCTTGTCGTAGACGTGGAACACGGCGGCGGCTTGGCCGCTGTTGGCGAACAGCAGTTGCACGCGGCCGTTGAGCGAGTCGGTGCGCGCGCTGGTGTGGAGTTCGTAGGGCAGCGCGCGCGAGGGACGCACGCCGGTGGCCTGTACCGGCAGCGCCGCGTCGGCCGTCGGGACGATCTTCGGCAGCGCCTGCTGGGCGGCGGTCAGCGCATCGGCCTCGCCCTTGGTCGTGCGTCCGGCCAGCGTGGGCAGCGGCTCGTTGTTGGGGCGCTCGAAGTTGAAGGCGCTGGTGAGGTCGCCGCAGACGGCGCGACGGTACTTGCTGATCTGCGGCTCGGCCACGCCGAAGCACTTCTCGAGGAACAACAGCGTCGAGGTGTGGTCGCAGACCTGCGAGTTGACCCAGCCGCCGCGGCTCCAGGGCGAGACCACCCACATCGGCACGCGCGGGCCGGGGCCGTAGGGCCGGCCGTCGATCGCGGGCTGGCTCGAGGTCGCCGGCGCGTAGTTGTGATATTCGACCGCCACGTCGGCGTCCGCCAGCGTGCAGCCGCCGGCCAGCGTGCCGTCGGCATTGCGCGACGGCACCGCCGGCGACGGCAGGTGGTCGAAGAAGCCGTCGTTCTCGTCGAAGTTGATCAGCAGCACCGTCCTGCTCCAGACCTCCGGGTTGGAGGTCAGCGCGTCCAGCACTTCCTGCACGTACCAGCCGCCCTTGGCCGGGCTCGACGGTCCGGGGTGCTCGCTGTAGGCGGACGGCGAAATGATCCACGACACCGCGGGCAAGGTGCCGTTCTTGATGTCGTCGCGGAACGTTTCCAGGAAGCCTTGCGGCATGGTGTTGCCGAAGCCCTTGGCCAGCGGGCTGAGCGCGTCGTCGAT
The DNA here is from genome assembly GCF_052114385.1 of Variovorax sp. M-6. Classification (NCBI taxonomy): domain Bacteria; kingdom Pseudomonadati; phylum Pseudomonadota; class Betaproteobacteria; order Burkholderiales; family Comamonadaceae; genus Variovorax; species Variovorax sp. M-6. The sequence goes on from NZ_JBFREQ010000020.1 coordinate 63,662, forward strand.
GACCGGGTCATAGAGCGGGCCGGCGGCACCGACCGGCTGCGTGATGTCCGTGGCCGCGACATAGACCGGACGGCGCGCCGGGGGCATCTGCTCGATCTCCGCGCGCCAATGGCGGAAGCCCATCATCTCGTTGCAGCCGAAGTTGTCGATCAGGCTCTGGTAGACCTTCCACTTCACGCCGGCCTTCTCGAGCCGGTCGGCATAGGTGGTCCAGGTCCAGCCCTGGGTGGACGGGCCGATGTCGTTACCGCCGTTGAACTGGTTGTTCAAGGCCGCCACCTCGACCTTGCTGCCGTCGACCGGGCTCATGCCGTTCGGGCCGTTGGTGCCGCTCCAGTAGAACAGGCGGTTCGCGATGGTGCCCGTGTGCATGCCGCAGTGGTAGTGGTCGCACAGCGTGAAGGCCTCGGCCAGCGCGCGCTGGAACGGGACTTCGGCGGTGTCGTAGTAGCCCATCGACAACAGGTTCTTGGCGTCCGGCCACTTGAACATGCGGCCGTGATCCCACGCCGCCTGCGAATCGGACCAGCTGTGGGGTGTGCTGCCGGCGCGTTGCGCGTTGCCCTTGCTCTCGTCGAGGCGGTAGGGCACGTAGGTGCTGGGCGGCGTCGTCTTGGTGTAGGTCTGATGGAAGATGTTCTTGCCGTTGGGCGCAGGGACGGTGAAGCGGTCGCCGTAGCCGCGCACGCCCTTGAAGGTGCCGAAGTAGCTGTCGAAGGAGCGGTTCTCCTGCATCAGCAGCACCACGTGCTTGACGTCCTTGATGGTGCCGGTGTCGTGGTGGGCGGGGATCGCCAGCGCGCGGCGGATGCTGGGGGGAAAGGCGGCCAGCGTGGCGGCGGCGATGCCGGTGCCGGTGGAGCTCTGGAGGAACTTGCGACGTGTGGTCATGGCGGGGTCGGTGTCGAGGATTGGAACAGGCGTCAGGGCGCGTAGCTCACGCTGGGCTCGCTGCTCGCGTCGGACGATGCCGATGCCGATGCGGCACCGGTCGTCTTGCTGGCCGTGCCGGTACCGGCGGTGCCGTTGACGGCGGTGGCCCCACCGAAGCCGCCGCCGTCGCTGCCACCACAGGCGGCCAAGGCACAGGCAAGGATCGACAGCGCGACCGGCGCGCGCATGATGGACCAGGGATACATAGAGGGAACACTCCATTTCTTGGAATCGTGGGTGCTCGACGAACGGCGCGCTCGTCGTCGCCGTGCATCGAGGAATTCCAAGCGTAGGCAGCCGCCGTGACGTCGCGATGAAGCGACGATGACATCGAAAGCCCGGACCGCCCTTCACGCGCCGATCCGCCAGCGCCTGCTGGCTCGGCTTCGCGACAGGTGCGGGCAGGAGACCGGCTCGAACAAGGCCGGCCTGCGAGTTCGCGCAGTGGGCGATGGGTTCGGAGTGTTGACAAGGCACGCAACGACGCCTTACGGTCGCAGCTTGAAGCACCAAGGACGGACGCTCATGCTTGAACGAAAGCCGGATTTCCTGGATCTCCCACACCAGCGCCAGCGCGAAAAGGCGCTTTCGAGATCGGAAAGCAAGGGCGGCGCCGCGCCCGACCGCCGTCAAGAGGGCTTGATCCCTGGCGAAGCACAGGCCGATGTTCCACCGTTGACCAACGCCGAGTTGGTACAGCTTCAGGTCCGCGTGATCGCGCTGGAGAACTTGGTCATCGCGCTCCTGGCAGAGGCGTCTGATCGGCAACTGGCCCTTGCTCGCGAAATGGCGGCCTATATCGCTCCGAGACCAGGCTTCACTCGTCACCATCTCACGGTCGTTGGCGCAGCACAGATGATCAGTCTTGTCGAACGAGCCCGACATTTCCAGGGCCAGCCGGGGACATTTGCCCCCTGATACCCGGGCTTTTGGGGGCGTCAATAAACTCCGTGCCGACGCGCCCCCTGCCAAGACTTGCTCACTTCGCCCAACCCGTGATCCCCTATGCCCGAGATTGATTTGTCCACGCAGACAGCAGCGGTTCGCAACGTTCTTGCCACCCATGGGATTCGCCCTGCGCTGGCGCTGCTCAATGACAGGACGGAGTACCGATACACGGCCATCTACAAGTTGAGCGGCGACGCGATGCGCGCGGAGCACGTCTTCGACCGCAGCTCCGAGTACCGCACCTGGTTGAAAGCAGTTCCTCTGGACAAGAGCTTTTGCAAGCACGCGATGGAACTGGGCGAATTCGTGACCGGCCACGTCTCCCAGGACGAGGCCCTGATGAGCTACCGCCCCTACGTCGGTCTCGTCGAGTCGTACTACGGGCGGCTGCTGACCCGCGAGTGCGGGACGCCCTATGGCACGTTCATTCATTTCGATCTGGAACCCCGAAGCATCGCCGCGACGGAGATTTCGTTTCTCCAGGAAGTGACGCCGCTGTTTCTCGACTACCTGGACTGACTTGCGAATTCGCGGCGGCCGGAACGCCTCAGCGAGTGCCCAGCGCAAAGCCCTCGTAGCCCCGGCCGGCCACCGCCGCGCACCGTTCCGCATAGGCCGGGAAGCCACCGGCCAGCGGCATGAACATGCGCGGCTTGCCCGGGATGTTGGCGCCCAGGTACCAGGAGTTGCAGCTCAGAAACACCGTGTGCGCAGCGACCATGTTGACATGAGCGACCCATGCGCTTTCGGCCTCCTCGGTGGCCTCGATCGTGGCGTGGCCCTGCGCGTCGAGCCAGGCGATGCACTCGGCGATCCAGTCCACGTGGTGCTCGATCGAGAGGATCACGCTCGTGAAGGCCGCGGGGCTGCCCGCGCCGGCGATGTGGAACAGATTCGGGAAGCCGGCCACCGTCATGCCCAGGTAGTTCAGCGGCCCGCCGCGCCACTTGTCCTGGATGCGCAGGCCGCCCCGGCCGCGCAGGTCCAGCCGCATCAGCGTGCCGGTGACGGCGTCGAAGCCGGTGGCCAGCACCAGCGTGTCGAAGGCGTGCTCACGCCCGCCGGTCCGCAGCCCGCCCGGGGTGATGGCCTCGATCGGCTGCTCGCTGACATCCACCAGGTGCACGTTCGGCCGGTTGAAGGTCTCGTAGTAGTCGTCGGCTACGCACATCCGCTTGCAGCCGATCGGCTGGTGCGGCGAGAGCAGCGCCGCGGTTGCCGGGTCGCGGACCTGCTGGCGGATCTTGCCGCGCACGAACTCGGCCCCCAGCGCGTTGGCCTGCAGATCCGTCATCAGGTCGCCGAAGGTCCCGAGCAGGCTGAACCCCCCGACGCGCCAGCGCTCCTCGAACGCCGCGGCTCGCTCCTCGGCGCTCGCAGCCAGCGCCGAGGCCGGGTTCAACGGCAGTTCGCAGCCGAAGCCGGTACGCATCAGGCGGTTGCGGGCCCGAAAGCCCGGGTAGTCGGCCTTCACGCGGGCCTCCTGTGCCGGATCGAGCGGACCGTTGTGGGCCGGCACCACATAGGCCGCGGTACGCTGGAACACGGTCACCGACGCCGCCTGCTGCGCGATGCGCGGAATCACCTGGACCGCCGAGGAACCCGTTCCGATGACGCCCACATGGCAGCCGCCGAAATCGACCGGCACTTCCGGCCAGTCGGCCGTGTGCAGGACCGGCCCGGCGAAAGTCTCCAGGCCGGGAAAGGCCGGCGTGTTCGGTGCCGACAGCGGCCCGCTGGCCAGCACGACGAAGCGCGCGCGCCAGGTTTGCGCAGCGCCATCCTCGCCGACGCTGCCGATCTGCCAGCGCTGCGCGTCGTCGTCGAAGCGGACCGTCGTCACGCGGGAGTTCAGGCGGATGCTGCCGCGCAGGTCGAAGCGGTCCGCCACATGGTTGGCGTAGCGCAGCAGTTCGGGCTGCGAGGCATAACGCTCGGTCCACTGCCATTCCTGCTGCAGGGCCTCGCTGAACGAGAACGAGTACTCCAGGCTCTGGATGTCGACGCGGGCACCCGGATAGCGGTTGGCGTACCAGGTGCCACCCACGCTGGGCGCGGCCTCGAGCACCAGCGCCGACAGACCCATCGCGCGCGCCTTGTGCAGCATGCAAAGGCCGCCGAAGCCAGCGCCGACGATCAGCAGGTCCAGCGCGTCCGGCGCATGAGGTTCGGTGAAGCCTTGCGTGGTCATGCGAATCTCCAGGAAAGGGTCGGTGACGACCCCGGTGTTGCCACCGGAACGGACCCCCTGAGGCGATGGCCAGGCCCGCAGCAGTATGCAGCGCGGTCGAACGGCTGTCGATGGGTCGTGCCGATAATGCAGCGGCCGCAGTCCTTTCGCCCGCGAAGCCTGTCGGCTCCCTTCCCTTTCAGCCATCCATGTTCACCCTGACCCGCTTGACATTCCAACGCGCCAAGAAAGAGCGCTTGCCCCAGGTCGCCGGGAGCCTGACCTTCACGACCTTGCTCTCCATCGTGCCCCTGCTGGCAGCGAGCTTCGCGCTGTTCACGCACTTCCCCATCTTCAGGCGCTTCAAGGACGCGCTTCAGGAAATCCTGCTGAGCCGGCTGCTTCCGGCGGACATCGCGCGCACGGTCCTGAAGTACCTCAACCAGTTCGCCGCGAACGCCAGCGGCCTGACCTGGATCGGCTCGCTGTTCCTGCTGGGCGCGGCCATCGCGATGCTGCTGACCGTGGAGAACGCACTGAACCAGATGTGGCAGGTCCGAAAGAACCGGCCGTTGTTCAGGAGGGTCGGCCTGTACCTGCTCATGCTGGCGGTCGGCCCCCCCGTGCTGGGCCTGAGCCTGTGGGCCACGTCATATGTGCTGGGCAGCTCCATGGGCCTGATCGGCGCGCTGCCGCGATCGCTCGCGTTCGTGCTCGACCTCGGGCCGTTCATGCTCGGCGTGATGGCGCTGACGAGCATGTTCTACCTCGTTCCGAACACCCACGTACGGCTGCGCGACGCCGTCGCGGGCGGCTTGATCGCCAGCGTGGCTTTCGAACTCGGCAAGCGCGGCTTCACCGCCTACCTTGCCAAGGTGCCCACGTACAAGGCGCTGTACGGGGCGTTCGCCGCGCTCCCCATGTTCCTGCTGTGGGTGTACTTCTCGTGGCTGGTCACGCTGGTCGCGGCCATGATGACGGCCAACCTGGCGCTCGCCCGGCGGCGGCCGGGAGGCAAGCCCGCACGGGCCTAGCGCGATGAGCCCGCCCGAACCTCGCCCCGCCTCCGTCTGGAATCGCTTCTGGTCGCCGAAGAGTTTCCTGGAGCAGGCTGCGCCCGAGGCGTCCGCGGAAGAGGCCGACGCCGTCGCGCGCAGGAACAACGTCTGGCTCAAGACCTACATGGACATGTACATCCTGAGGTGGGGCGGACTGTGGGCGGCCTCGCTGGCAGTGGCTCTTCTGATGATGGAGGTGGCGGGCCTGCTTTTCGCGCTCGCCCTGGCGGCCAACCTGGCGGCTCTGGTCGGCCTGATCGCCATGATCTTCACCTACCGCCGCGCGTCCAGCGCCGTTCAGGATCAGACCCGGAAGAACGGCGGGCGATGACACCTTGGCCGGCGACCTGAACAAGCCCTAGCTGCCGGTCGAGGCATAGCGGCGCAGCCCGATGCGCCATGCCCCGAAGGCCGCCGCGAGGAACACGAAGCCCGCAAGCGGCGACACCATCCCCACCCACGCCGGCGCACCGAGCGGGTCGACCTTGCCCAGTATCGCCAGCACCGGATAGTAGGCCACGCAGGCCAGGGGCACCGCGAACGTCAGCACGAGCCGGAACCACCGCGCATACAAGGCCAGCGGATACTGCGCCGCCTGCACGCCGCCATAGGTCAGCACGTTGGCGACCTCGAGGCTCTCGACGGTCCAGAACGCCAGCGTGCCCTGCAGCACCAGGATGCCGAGGAACAGCGCCACGCCGCCGGCGAGCGCAAACAGCGCGGCGGCGATCGATGCCGGTGTCCAAGCGATGTCCGCCTGCACAGTCGCGAAGGCCAGCACCAACAGCCCCTGCATCAATCGCCCGAGCCGGCTGATGCGGAAGTCGTGTCCCATCAATTGCAGCGCGAGCGGACGCGGGCGCAGCAGCAGCCGGTCGAACGCGCCGGTGCGCAGGAACTCGGTGCCCAGCACGTCGAATCCCCGCCCCAACGCGTCGGCGATGGCGAACATGCAGTTGACCAGTCCGTAGAACAGCGCCACCTCGCCAATGTGCCAACCCTGCACCTCGCCGAAGCGATGGAACAGCGCCCAGACCGCGACCACCTCGATGCCGGTGCCAAGGAACTGGCCGAGGGTGAGCATCAGCGCCGAGGCCGGGTAGCGTGCCTGTCCGGCGAGCGAAGCCCTCACGAGGCGGGTGAACAAGACGAGCGAGCCCATGCGTCTCAACCGCCCTGCACTTCGAGCCGGCGCATGGTTCGCCCCATGGCCGCGTGGCCGAACGCGACCCACAGCGCGATCCAGAAGAGCTGCAGGCCGAGCCCCGCCAGCGCCTGCGCGCCGCCGAGCTGCCCGAAATAGATGCGGGCCGGGATGTCCATCACGCCGGCCAGCGGCTGCAGCAGCAACGCCGTCTGCCAGGCGTCGGGCAGCAGCGCCAGCGGCAGCAGGTTGCCCGAGAACACGACGACGATCGGCCCGGCCAGCGCGTTGATGCCGCGCTCGTTGAGCGATGCGGCCGCCGCGATGTTGAGCAGCATCACGAGCGCGGTCGACAGCAGCAGCGCCAGCAGCGCCGATGCGACGAACCCCGCGCCTGCCGCGACACTGGCCGGCGGCTGCCAGGCCCATTCGCCGAGTCCGGCCAACGGCAGCGCGACGCCGGCAAACGCCACCATCAGCGCCAGGCGCGGCAGCACGCGTGCCGCGATCCAGCCGGCAGAGCGCGCGAACCACAGCGCGTAGGCATCGACCGGCCGCAGCCGGTCGTACGCGACGGCGCCGGTGCGCACGGCCTGCGCCACTTCCGGGTCGCCGAGCCACGGCAGCAGTGCGAGCAGGCCTTGCACGAGCCATGTGTAGGTGATGACCTGCGCGAGCGACATCGGCGTGTCCGCCGCCGCCGCGCCGCCGTAGAACGCCGCAAACACCATGACCTTGATGCCGCCCCACCAGCACTGCGTGGCAAAGCCCGCGTACGCCGCCGTCCGGTACTGCAGCATCTGCAGGAAGCGCGACGCGAAGGCCGCGACATAGGGTCGCACGAGTTCGCGCGGCGCCATCGGCGATCAGGCCTCGGCCGCGCCGTGCATCGCGTAGAAGCGCGCGATGACGGCCTCGATGGTCATGCCCTCGTCCTCCGCGTCCTCGGGCAGGCCGTCGTTGAGCCGGCGCGCGGCCACGACCTGGGCCCGCAGCCCCTCGACCGCGCAGTCGGCCAGCACGCGGCCATGCCCGATCACGATCACGCGTTCGGCCAGCGCCTCGACGTCGTGCATGTCATGCGTGGTCAGCAGTACCGTGGTGCCGCGTTCGCGGTTGGCGCGCCGAACGAAGTCGCGCACCGCGAGCTTGGAGGGCGCGTCGAGGCCGATGGTCGGTTCGTCGAGGAACAGGATGTCGGGCTCGTGCAGCAGCGCCGCCGCGATCTCGGCGCGCATGCGCTGGCCCAGCGACAGCTGGCGCACCGGCTGGTCGAGCAGGCGCTCCAGATGCAGCAGCGCCACCAGCTCGTCGCGCGTGCGCGCAAAACGCACGGGGTCGACGCGGTAGATGTCACGCAGCAGCGCGAAGCCGTCGCCCACCGGCAGGTCCCACCAGAGCTGCGTGCGCTGGCCGAACACCACGCCGATGCGCGCCACGTGGCGCTCGCGATCGACGAACGGGTCGCGCCCGTCGATCTCGACGCGACCGCCGTCGGGCCGCAGGATGCCGGCGAGGATCTTGATGGTGGTCGACTTGCCCGCGCCGTTCGGGCCGATGAAGCCCAGCAACTCTCCGCGCTCGAGTTCGAACGACAGGCCGGAAAGCGCGTCCACCGTGCGATGGCGTCGCCGCACGAGCCCGCGCAGCGCGCCGAGCACGCCCGGGTCGCGCTCGGAGATGCGGTAGGTCTTGCGGAGGTGGGAGACGGCGATCTGGGGCATGGCATGGCGCGGCGGAGGGCGGATGCTACATGAACCGCGTGCGCCGATTCCCGCGTGAACAGGCCCCTAGTCCTGGCCCCTTCGAAACGTCACCGGCACTTCGGCTGCGCGCGCCCGCAGTTGACCGCACCCGCCGTCGACATCCTGGCCGGCCGAATAGCGCAGCTTGGTCAGGATGCCCCGCTGGTGCAGCGTGCCGGCCATCTCTTTGCAGCGCTCCCACGACGGGCGGCTGAACGCCGCGCCATCCACCGCGTTGAAGGGGATCAGGTTCAGCACGCCGTACTTGCCGGAGAGCAGCCGGACGATGCCCTCGATCTCGTCTTCCCCGTCGTTGACACCTTCGAGCAGCGTCCACTGGTACTGGATCGGGTAGCCGGTCGCGCGGGCATAGCGTTCGCATGCGGCGACCAGTTCCTCGGGCGCCATGTTCGGCGCGCGCGGAAGGAGTTCTCTGCGCAGCCCGGCCTTGGTCGTGTGCAACGAGAGCGCCAGCGCAGGCCTGACGCGTTGCTGCTGCAGTCGCTCGAACGCGCGCGGATCRCCCACGGTGGAGAACACCAGGTTCTTGTGGCCGATGTTGCCCGCCGTGCCGAGCAGGTCGATCGCCTCCATCACGTTGTCCAGGTTGTGGGCCGGTTCGCCCATGCCCATGAACACCACCTTGCGCACCGGCCGGCGCGCGCGCGCGAGGGCGACCTGGGCAATGATCTCGCCACTTCCCACCTGGCGCAGCAGGCCGTCGCGGCCCGTCATGCAGAACTGGCATCCGACGGCGCACCCGACCTGCGACGAGACGCAGAGACCGTCCCGAGGCAGCAGCACGCTCTCCACGGTCTGGCCGTCCGCCAGCGCGACGAGCAGCCGCTCGGAACCATCGGCGCCCGGATGGACCGCGTGGATGCGCGCCAGTCCCGCAAGCTCGGCCTCGATGGACGGCAGGGCGGCCAGCAGCGACGACGGAAAAAAGGTCGCGGGCCGACGCCTGCCACTGTCCCGGGGCAGCGCATGGGACCACAGGCGCAGGATGCGGTGCTCGTGGAGGGGGCCCGCTCCGGCATCCCGCAGGCGCCGCTTCAGTTCATGGATTCGCATGCGCGGCCCAGGGCAAATGGACTCGGGAACACGTCAGCGATCCAGCCGAGCGGGTGCCCCGAAGTACAGAGTGATGGTCGACATGCGGCAGATTGTGCACGGCGGCCACTGCACGGCGCACAAGGCTCTGTCTCTGAGCCGCAAGGTCGCTCGACTGAAAAGCATAATGCGGACGGCACCAGGGTGCCGTCCCAGTCTTGCGGTCCAGCCCCGTCCATGGAATCTCAGGTCATTCATATCTCCGGCCCCGGCGGCGCCCCGTACCAACTGGGCCAGCCCATGCTGATGTTCACCGGTCGCTTGTTCCTCGGCCGGCTGGATCCTGTGCGCGTGTGCAATCGCGGCACGGAGGTGCACTTCGGTAGCTTCTCGCCGACCTCATTGGCTCAGGACGAGCCGCGAAACGTCGGCGCCTTGCTGTTCTACGAAGCATGCGCCCATGTCGCTCGCCACCATCCGCAGGTTCAACTCATCAGCTTCGCGTCCTCGCGGCCCATGCCGGGCGTTGGAGATCCGGCCCACCAGGCGGCCGCTCGCGTCGAAGCCGTGGAGCGCATCGGTGCCACGAACGTCCAGGTCACGCCCATGCCGTCAGGACTGATCACCGTCTCCGGAACCTGGGCCTACAACGAGCGCAATCTGCACGATCTCCACCTTGCCCTGGAAGAGCATCGCGCCATCTATCGGGCGGTCGCCATCGGCAGAAGCGTCGATTGGCCCCACTGGCTCGCGCGGCTCTGGCGCATCCTGCTGCGGCCTACCCGCAGCTAGAGCCGGGTGCCGAGGTCGAAACGCCGGCGGTTGGCCCAGAGATTGACCAGCGCGTCGAGTTCCGTGGCATAGATCGCCACCTGGGGCCGACCCAAGGCCCCATCGTCGCGAGCCCCGCTGCGCATGGACGCGTGCCAGAGGCCATCCGAAACCTGCCGGTACTGACCCAGCAATTCGCAGCTGAGCGGCGCGGCCAGCGAGAAGACACATCGGCGCAGGAGGATGCCATCGCTCCTGGAGCCTTCCACGCCTTTGGTCGACACGAGCATGTGCTCCCCGTCGTCCTGCAGGACGCTTTCTCTCGGGAGCTGGGTCAGCAGCTCCGGCGATCGGCGTGAATGTGGCTTGTCCATGGCTGCCTTTTTATCGGCAGCCACGAGCCAAGTTGTAGGCAGCGTGTCATGAAAAATGTGTAAGCAATCCTAGCCGTCCAGCGGCACGCCGCCCCCGAAGTGGGCCACCCACAGGTCCCACAGTTCCTGGTTGACTGCGGCGAGGGGCTGCTGAGAGGCGCTCAGGATCCGGAGCTGGAGGCTCTGTGCCTGCAGCAGGCTCTCGATCCATGCCGCCTGCCAATCGAGGAGCGGCTGAAAGCCGCCGTCGAGGGTCGGAGTCGGGCTTGGGATGGTCATTGCGGGCGCTCGATGGCTTTCACTTCCAGGTGGCTCGCCGGCGACGGCTACTTCACGGCCGCCTGCCGGGCGGCCGTGTCCGCGGTGCCGATCCAGCGGCTGATCTTGCCCCCCTTCAGCGTGAACACGTGGACCCACTCGCTGTCGAACACGGTCCCGTTGGGAAGCGGCCTCCCGCGCTCCCAGCCGAGCACCGTCACGTGATCCGGCCCTTCGAGAAATTCGCGCGGTTCGAACTGCTGGATGTCGTCGTTCTGGGCCAGGGTGGCGAACCAGCCTTCCACAGCTTTCTTGCCGGTGTACTTGCCCCCGTACGGGATACCGGTGCTGGGGCTGGCGTGGAAGCGCCAGTCCACATCGTCGGTGAGCGTGGCCAGAATTCCCGGGATGTCGCGGCGTCCGAAAGCGGCGTAGGCCTGCTGGACGACTTCGGTCGGGGTGCTCATGTCGTGTCCTCCGTGCTGAACAGGGGACCTCGAAGTTTAGTCACGCGATGCTTCAATTCAACCCATGCAGGCCGGTGCGCGCCGGATCTGCAACAAGCCTTGGCACACCTTGTTGCACGACCTCGCCCAGGCCGGCAAGCACTTCAATGGCTTCACAGCCTTGATCTCCGTCTCTCCGTGCCTCCCGCTCGGGCCTAGGCATTCATGACGGTGCGTGCAATGAGGCCCAGTTGAACCTCCGCCGCGCCGCCGAAGATGGTGTAGGCGCGGCTGTTGCAGTACTCCGGCACCAGCGTCGCCGTGGCGTTGCGGCCATCGGCGGGATCGCTGCGCCAGCGCAGGCTGTCACCACCGAGGGCTTCCACGCCAAGTTCGCCGATCGCCTGCTTGAGCCGGCTGGCCCGGAGCTTCAGGATCGACGACACCGGTCCGGGGTTGGCGCCCGGCGCCAGGCCGCCCATGGTGCGCAGTTCCAGCCACTCGAAGGTGTCGACGTCGGACGCCACCTCGCCGAATCGGCGCAGCAGTTCGTCGTTGGCAGCGCCGGGCACGCGCAGCGCCTCGGCCACGCGCTTCAACTGCGAACGCAGCCGGGGGCTGAAGATGCCGGCGCCGCGCTCGAACTCGAGCAGGTACTTGGCGCAATCCCAGCCCGCGTTCTCCTCCCCGATGCGGTCGGCCTGCGGAACCCGGACGCCGTCGAAGTGCACCTCGTTCACCTCATGGTCGCCACCGATCGTGGCGATCGGCCGCACCGAGATGCCCGGCGAGTTCATGTCGACCAGCAGGAAACTGATGCCCTGCTGCTTCTTTCCCTCGGTGCTCGTGCGCACCAGCGCGAACATGCGGTTGGCCCGGTGTGCGTAGCTGGTCCAGATCTTGGTACCGTCGAGCACATAGTCGCTGCCGTCCGATCGCGCACTCAGCGAAAGCGACGCGAGGTCCGAGCCGGCATTCGGCTCCGAGAAGCCCTGGCACCAGTAGTCCTCGCTCGACAGGATGCGCGGCAGGTAGCGGCGCTTCTGTTCCTCGGTGCCGTAGCGCAGGATCACCGGCCCCACCAGGCGCACGCCCATCGGATGCACCAGCGGCGCGCCGGCCAGCGCGCATTCGGTCTCGAAGATGAAGCGCTGCAGCGCGCTCCAGCCGGTGCCGCCCCATTCCCTGGGCCAAAGCGGCACGAGCCAGCCTTTCGCCTGCAGCGATTTCTGCCACGGCGTCGAGACCTCCGGCTCCGGGTACATCGACGTGGTGCCGCGCTGTCCGTCCCGCAGGGCAGCGGTCAGGTTCGCGGCGAGAAAGTCGCGCACCTCTTCGCGGAAGGCCCGGTCGGCGGGTTCGAGTTCGAGATTCATGCGCGGTGTCCTTCCATCGTCGTCGCGCGATCGTGAAGCGTCTGGCTGCAGGCGAACGCATCGTTCGCCATGAGGTCCCGACCGTGTCGCAGCGCATGCGACGCCGCATCCCCACCCTGCTGCCCGAAGGCCAGCAGCAGCCGGAAGGTCGCGGCGATCGGCAGCTCCTCGCAGACGCCCATCGCGCCGTGCAGCTGCACCGCCTCCTGGGCGACGAAGCGTGCGGCGCGGCCGACCTTGTTCTTGACCAGCGCCGCCAGTTCGGGGCCGGCGTCGGGCAGCAGTGCAAGCCGCATCGATGCGAGCTCGCAGACCGCTTGCGCCTCCGCGCAGTGCACCGCCATCTCCGCCAGCCGATGCTGCACCACCTGGAACTGCGACAGGCTCTGGCCGAACTGCCTGCGTTGCTGCGTGTGCGCGGTGGTCTGCGCGAGCGCCGCCTGCATGGCACCCGTGGCCTCCCACCCGAGCGCGACCAGGCCTTCGGCCAGTACCCGGCTCAGCAGCGCATCCGCATCGCTGTCGCGTCGGTCGCCCAGCAGGACCGCCGACGTGCCGGCGAAGACGACGTCGGCAGCGCGTCCACCGGCGCTCGTGTCGTAGGCATCCGTCTGCACGCCGTCGGCGCAAGGGGCGACCATGAACAGCCGCGTGCCGCCATCGACGGTGGCCGAGACGATCCAGCCCGCAGCGCCGGGCGCGGCCATCGCTTGGCGCTTTGCACCGTCGAGGCGCCAGCCGGACGACGTCCGCGCTGCAGTCGTTCGACGCTGCGCCCATGGCAGCCGATCGCCGGGCTCGGCGTGCGCCAGGGCCAGCCGTCGCTCGCCAGCCATGAGCGACGGCAGCCATTCGGCTTGCTGTGCCGCCGTGCCCGCGAGGGCCAGGAGCCGCGCGGCCTGCAGCACGCAGGCATGCCACGGCTCGACCACCAGGTGCCGGCCGAAGGCCTGCATCAGCAAGCCCGCCTCGAGCGGGCCCAGGCCCAGCCCGCCGGCCTCTTCCGGAATCGGCAGGCCGAGCCAGCCCAACTCCGCAAACGCAGCCCAGGCCGCGGGCGAGCCGCCATCGCGATGCACGCCGGCCTCGCGTTGGCGGAAGTCGTATCGGCCCGCCAGCCAGTCGAGCGCGCTGGATTGGATCAGCGCCTGTTCTTCGGTCAGCGCGAGCCTCATGCGCGGCGCTCCGCTTCGCAACACCGCTGCATCAGTCGGCCTTGATCTTGGCGCTGGAGATCACGCGCGCCCACTGGTCGATGTCGCGACGCAGGAAGCTCGCGAACTCGGCGGGCGTGTTGCCGATGATGTCCAGCCCCCAGCCCTTGAAGCGCTCGCGCAGCTCGGGCTCTTTCAGGACTTCGACGATCTCGCGATGGAGCCGATCGATCACCGGCTGGGGCGTGCCGGCCGGCGCCATCAGGCCCAGCCAGGGCATTGCCTCGTAGCCCGGCAGGCCGGATTCGGCAACGGTCGGAAGGTCGGGAATCGATTGCGAGCGCTTCGCCGTCGTCACCGCCAGCGCGCGCAACTTGCCGGACTTGATGAACGGCCCCGAGGAACCGAGCGCATCGATCATGACGCTGACCTGGCCGCCCACCACATCGGTCAGCGCCGGGCCGCTGCCCTTGTACGGGATGTGCACCATGTAGGCCTTGGCCATGCTCTTGAAGAGCTCGCCTTCGAGATGGGTGGAGGTGCCCGTGCCCGTCGACGCGTAGTTGAGCTTGCCGGGGTTCTGCTTCGCGTATGCCACCAGCTCGGCCACCGACTTGACCGGAAGCTCCTGGTTGACGACGAGCACGTGCACCACGGACGCGACTTGCGTCACGGGAGCGAAGCTCTTGATGGCGTCATAGCCGACCTTGTCGTAGAGCAGCGGCGCCGTGCCGAGCGACGAGGCGGCCAGCAGCAGCGTGTAGCCGTCGGCGGGCGCACGCGCGACGAAGTCGGACGCCAGCACCGTGCCGGCACCGGGCTTGTTGTCGACGATGACCGGCTGGCCCAGGCGCGGCGAAAGCTTCTCGGCGAGCGCGCGCGCCAGGATGTCGGTCACGCCGCCGGGCGGGAACGGCAGCACCATGCGGATCGGTTTTTCGGGATAGGCCTGCGCCAGGGCGGCCGCCGGCGCAAGCAGCGATGCCGCAACGGCCAGCACCGTGGCGGACACGGTCTTCATCAAGAACGTTTTCATTGGGGGGTCTCCTGGAGAGTGATTTTCAAAGAGCGGGGCGAACCAGCACCAGCGCATCGAGCGCGACCGCGCCGGCGCCACGCCCGCGGACCTGCAACGGATTGATCTCGACATCCTCCGCCTGCCCACCGAGCGCCGTGGCGGCATCGGACAGCGCGGCAATGCCGGCGCAGGCGGCATCGACGTCGGCCAGGGGTCGACCGCGAAAGCCGTCGAGCAGCGGCCAGGCCTTCAGCGAGCGCAGCATGTCGCCGACCATGGCCGCGTCGACCGGCAGCAGCCGGTGGCTGGCGTCGCGGTAGAGCTCGGTCAGCACGCCGCCGAGTCCGACGGTGAGCGCGGGGCCGAAGACCGGATCGTGCGTGACGCCCGCGATCAGCTCGGCCACGCCGCCGCGCGCCATCGGCTGCACCAGCAGGCCGTCGATGCGCGCGGACGGGTCGTAGGCTTGGGCGGCGGCGAGCACCTCGGCGCACGCGGTGCGCAGCGTCGCCGCATCGCCGATGTCCAGGCGCACGCCGCCGGCTTCGGTCTTGTGTGCGATGTCGGCGCTGAGGATCTTCAGGGCCACCGGCCAGCCGATCTGTTCGGCCGCCCGCACGGCAGCGTCGGCATCGGCGCAGACTTGCTCCGGCAACGAGGGCACGCCGTAGCGCGCGAGCAGCGCCTTCGTGTCGTGCTCGTTGAGCCGGGCGGGCAGCGCCGGGGCGGCGTCGTGTCGCGGCGGTGCGGCGCGCAAGGCGGCCCAGCGCGCCACGGCCGGACGGCGCGCCAGCCAGAGGCAGTACGGCGCCAGCGCCTGCGTGGCGCGGCCGAGGTCGTCGAACACCGGCACGCCGGCCTCGGCCAGCCGCGCGCGGCATTGCGCGGCACCCGTGTCGATGGCGACGAACAGCCGCGGGAAGCGCGCGCAGACGTCGACCAGCGTGTCGGCCATGCGGTCGAGCAGATAGCCCGGCGCATAGACGATCACGGTGTCGATCGCGTCGCTCTCCGCCAGCGCCGTGAAGATGGTCCGCACGAAGTCGGGCTGGTTCACCACGTTGCCGGTGACGTCCACGGGATTCGACACCATTCCATAGTCGGGGATGCCGTCGCGCAGTGCCTGCTGCAGCGCGGGCGGCAGCGTCGGCACGTCCAGGCCCGCGCCGATCAGCTTGTCGGCCAGGATGGCGCCGAGCGCGCCCGACATCGTGACGATGGCGACGCGGCGGCCGCCCGCGCGCTGGCGGAAGCCGCTGAGGTAGGCCAGGTCGGCCATCTGCGCGAAGTCGGTGCCGCGGATCACGTTGAGCTGCTCGAAGCCCGCCTGGTAGAGCGCCAGGTCGCCGGCCAGCGCCGAGGTGTGCGAGCGGACGGCCTCCGAGCCCTTCTCGGTTTCGCCTGCCTTGTAGATCACCAGCGGCTTGCCCTGCGCCGCGAGGGACAGCGCAGCGTCGATGAAGCGCCGGCCGTTTCGCAACTGCTCGACGTAGCCGATCACGCAATCGGTCTCCGGGTCCTGCGCCAGGAACTCGAGGTACTCGGAAAACTCCAGCGTCGCCTCGTTGCCGGTGTTGATGAAGTGGCTGACCGGCACGCCGAGCCGCCTGATCAGCGCGAACACGGCCGAGCAGACATTGCCGCTCTGCGTGAGCACGCTCACCCGGCCGGGCTGCGTTTGCGGCGGCACGTTCCGGAAGACCGAGGCGAAGGCCGTGTGCGCCTGCAGGTTCAGGTTGGCGAAACCCATGCAGTTGGGCCCGGCGACCACCATCCCGCTGCGCTCGACGAAGTCCTCGAGCGTGCGCTGCAGAAGTTCCCCGCTCTCGCCCGCCTCGGCAAAGCCGGCCGCGTAGACGATGGCGGCCGGAATGCCCTTGGCGTGGCAGCGCTCGAGCATGGCGGTGACATCCTCCGCGCCGATGGCCAGCACGACCAGGTCGGGTGCCTCGGGCAAGGATTCGATGTCGGGATAGCAGACGTAGCCGAAGACCTCCTGGTACTTGGGATTGACCGGGAACACCTTGCCCGCATAGCCGAAGTGGCGCAGCAGGTCGAGCGGCATGCCGCCGATCCGGCCGGCCTGGTTGCTGGCGCCGACCATGGCGATCGAACGCGGCTGAAGCAGCGGGCCGAGGCGGTGGCGCAGGGGAATGCTCATGCCTGCGCTCCCTTGAGGATGGCGTTGGCCAGGCCCGCGTCCTTGGTCCGCCGGTACTCCTCGCTCACATGGCTCAGCTGGTGGACGTCGAAATGCGCCGACAGTGCGTGGCGCATGCCCTGCACGTCCACCGAACGGTTGAGCGACTTCTTCAGGATCTGCAGCGCGAAGGGCGGCGCCTTGGCAATGCGCTGGGCCAGCGCCATCGTCTCTTCGTCCAGGCGGTCATTGGCAGCCACCCGGTTCACCATGCCGAGTGCCTTGGCCTCTGCCGCCGACAGGCGCTCGCCGGTGAAGAGCAGTTCCTTCGCCTGGCGCAAGCCCAGCACCCAGGGATGAATCAGGACTTCCGTCGCCGCCGCGCCCATGGTGTGCGTCACCGGGTCCGAGAAGAAGGCGTCTTCCGAGGCGACCATGAGGTCGCACATGTTGGCCAGCATGAAGCCCGCCGCCACGCAGGCGCCCTGCACCTGCGCGACGGTCGGCTTGGGGAAGTCCCAGATGCGCATGCAGTAGTTGAAGTAGCGCTGTTCCTCGTAGGCCCAGCGTTCTTCGACCGTGAACTCAGCACGCTCCGCCTGCGCCTGCTTCAGGTCGTGACCGGCCGAGAAATGCGCGCCCTTGGCGGCGAGCACCACCACGCGGGTTGCGCCATCGGTGCGCGCGGACTCGAAGGCGCCGTCGAGTTCGTCCAGCATCTGCTGGCTCTGGGCGTTGCGTGCCTGCGGGCGATTGAGCCAGATGCGGCGCACCGCGCCGATCTGCTCGATCAGGAGAAGGGGTTCAGTCATCGAAGGGTCCTGCATACGGGGGAGCACCGATGCTCGGACGGTTATGCTCATCCAGCGATCAACAACTGAAAGAAATCCCACATCGTGAGCAAACCTATGGAAACCCCGGGGGCCCAGAACATGCGCCGCTCGCTCCAGGTCCTGCGGGTGCTGGGCGCGCACCACGAGGAAGGGCTGGCGGTGAACGAAGTGGTCGCCCTCACCCAGCTCGAGCGATCGACCGCGCACCGCCTGCTCACCTGCCTGGTCGAGGAACAGTTCGCCGAGCGCGACGCGGCCACGCGCCGCTATCGGCTCGGTCTCGAAGCGATGCGCCTGGGCTTCGCGTCGCTCAAGCGCGCGCCGCTGCTGGCCTCATACCAGCCGGTGCTGCAGCGCCTGGCGCGCATCTCCGAAGACACCGTGTTCCTGCTGGCGCGCCAGGGCGACTACACCGTCTGCCTCGCGCGCGAGGACGGCGCCTTCCCGGTGAAGATCTTCAGCACCCGCGTCGGCGACATCCGCCCCCTGGGCATTGGCGTGGGGGGACTGGCGATGCTGTCGGGCGCGCCGGACGACGAGATCGCGCGGATCCGGACCCAGCACGCGCCGGCCTTCGATGCCGCGGGGCTGACCCCGTCGCAGATCAGCAAGGTGATCGCGCGCACGCGCCGAACCGGCTACGCGGAGCTTGTGGATACCGTGACGCAGGGCGTGGGCGGCGTGGGCGCGGTGATTCCCACCACGGGCGCGCCCTTCGCCGCCATATCGATTGCGGCGATCAAGCCGCGCATGGGCGCGGCGCGGCGCGCCGAATTGGGGCAGCTGCTGGTGAGTACCCTCAACGGCGGCGGTTGAACGCAGACCGACGAATCTGCCGGGACCTCGAAGTTCACTCGATGCTTCAATTCAACCCGGTCCGCGAGGCGCGCCCGACCAGGTGAGCATGCCTGGTCACTTGCCCTCGTGGACGACAGGGATACATACTGCAGGCCCTCTGGTGAGGGAAGGAGCCGGCATGAAAGCGACATCGTGGCCAGGCGCCTTGCGCCTCTTGGCGTGGGGCCTGGGCATCCTTGCCTTGCTGAGCGTGAATGCATGCGGCGGCAGCGACAGTGGCTTCTTCGTCCCGGGCGCAGCCTCGCCGCCCGCGGGCTTGCACTACGAGCGCAATGCAGTCGTCTACGCGCTGGGCCGTCAGATCAAGCCGAACGCCCCGAGCAACAGCGGCGGCCGGATCCTCCGCTATGTCGTCCGTCCGGCATTGCCCGACGGGCTCCAGATCGACCCCGCGACCGGCATCATCAGCGGCACACCGCAGGTGGTGGCCGCCCCGGCCCTCTACGCCGTCACCGGCAGCAACCTGGCGGGCGCTGTCACGACCGGCCTGCTGATCGCGGTCAAGTCCAAGGCGGAGCCCCCTGCGAACCTGAGTTTCGAGAACCAGGACGCGATCTACACCATCGACCAGCCCATCCCGCCGAACCACCCCTCCGTGGAGGGCGGCGATGCCAGCAGCTTCACGGTGCAGCCCGCGCTGCCCGACGGCCTGGTGATCGACGCCGTCACCGGCGTCATCTCCGGCACGCCCAGCCGGCTCGCTGCATCGGCGGGCTTCACGGTGACCGCCAGCAACAGCGCCGGCTCGACCAGCACCGTGCTGCGGATCGAGGTCCGCGCCCCGCCGCGCGTGGCGCCCACCTCGCTGAGCTACCAGGAACCGAAGGCCCTGTACGCCACGGGCCGGCCCATCATGCCCAACCTGCCGCGCAGCACCGGCGGCCCGATCAACGCCTTCGTCGTGACGCCGGCGCTGCCCCTCGGACTGAGCATCGACGCCGTCACCGGCGTCATCTCCGGCACGCCGCAAGGTACCAGCGCTGCCGCCGACTACACGGTGACGGGCAGCAACGAAGCGGGCGCGGTCTTCGCGACGGTCAACATCGCGGTATTGCTCCCCGGCACAGGGGTGCCGACCGGCTCCATGGGCGCTGCGCGCACCAACCACACCGCGACCCTGCTGACGGTTGGCAAGGTGCTTGTCGCCGGAGGGCACGACGACATCGGCACCCTGGCAACGGCGGTGCTGTACGAGCCTGGCACCGGCCTGTGGACGGCGACCGGATCCATGAGCACCACCCGCTTCTTCCATACCGCGACCCTGCTGCCGGATGGCCGGGTGCTCGTCGCGGGGGGAGAGGACCTCGCCGGCGCCTTTCGCGCCTCGGCGGAGCTCTACAACCCCGCCACCGGCCAGTGGTCGTCAACCGGCGCCATGGGCGTGGCCCGCAGCGGCCACGCGGCGACCCTGTTGCCGGATGGCAAGGTGCTGGTCGCAGGAGGGACCAACGGCAGCTTTCTCGCCACGGCAGAGTTGTACGACCCCGCCACCGGCCAGTGGACGGCAACCGGCACCATGAACACCGCTCGCAGCGTGTTCACCGCGACCCTGCTGACGGATGGCCGGGTGCTGGCCGCGGGAGGAACGAGCGGCAGCCCGATCGCCGCGGCGGAGCTCTACGACCCGGCCATCGGCCAGTGGGCGCCCACCGGGTCCATGGTCGCTGCGCGCTTGACCGAAACCGCGACCCTGCTGCCCGACGGCAAGGTGCTGGTGGCGGGAGGAAACGGCGGAGCCTCTGGCGGTGGCTCTCTCGCTACGGCGGAGCGCTACCACCCCGCCACCGGCGCCTGGACGGCCACCGGCGCCATGAGCACCGGCCGCACCGCCGCCACCGCGACCGTGCTGTCCGATGGCAAGGTCCTGGCAACGGGCGGCTACGCGAGCAGCGGCATCACGCTGGCCTCGGCCGAGCTCTACGACCCTGCCAGCGGCCTGTGGACGGCCACCGGCGCCATGATCGATGCTCGCTACTTCCACACCGCGACCCTGTTGCCGAACGGCAATGTGCTGCTCGTGGGGGGCGCCAACGACTTCAGCTCCCTGGCCACGGCGGAGTTGCATGTGCCGTAGTGCGATCGGCGCGGGCCCTCCGTTCAGGAAGGGCTATCCCAAACCAGCGCCTGCCGTTCTGCGCTGCCCACCGAATCGAGCTCGCGAGCCAGTTCGGCCGAGAGGGTCAACCCTTTCGCAAGACCGCTGAGTTCAAGCGCTGCCGCGCGTTCACCCGGAAGACGTCCCGACTCGCCTGCGCGGGCCCGGAAGGCCTGCGCCCATTCGCGCAGGTACTCTCCGAAGCCGTCGTCCGCGGCGAGCGCCGGATTGACGAGCCAGATCAACGTGCTTTGTCCCCCCGCCGCGCCGCTGCGAGGTGCGGACGACATCTTGTGCCGGGACTCGGGTTCGCCGCCCGCCAGTGCGCCCGCCAGGCATTCGGCCATCATGGCCAGGCCCAGCCCCTTGTGATCGGCCATCGGCATCAGTGCGCCGTCGAGTGCGGCGTCGGCGTCCGTGGTGGGCCGGCCCTCGGCATCGAGCGCCCAACCCTCGGGAATCGGTCGCTTTTCGCGGGCAGCCACCAGGATGTGCCCACGCGCGGCCACGCTGCACGCCATATCGAAGACCAGGGGGGCCTGGCCCGGAATGGGGCAGCCGAACGCGATCGGATTGTTGCCGACCGCAGGGCCGGCGAAGCCGGGCAAGGCCATCAGGGGCGGCGTGCGCTGGAACACCATGGCCAGGTGGCCGTTCTCGGCGGCCTGGAGCGCATAGAGACCGAGCGCACCGAGATGGCCGCAGTTGCGGATGCGGCAGATGACCGAGGGCGAGGACGACAGCATGGCCATGCCCTCTCGCACCGCCAGCGTCGCTGCCACCTGGCCGAGTGCGCCATCGGCGTCCACGGTGCAGATGCCGGGCTTGCGATCGACACGGATATCGGGCCGTGGATTGACCTCGCCCGATCGGATCTTCTCGAGGTAGGAGGCGATGCGCGTCAGCCCGTGCGTGCGGACGCCGCGCAGTTCGGTGCGAACGATGGCTTCGGCGGCCAGGCAGGCCTCATCGCCGGCCATGCCCGCGCCTTCGAGGAGGGTGGCGACCCAATGGGTCGCGGCTGCCGCGGAAACGGTACGCGCGGTCATGGAAGCACCTCGGGCCCGTGTTGGCGCAGATGCCGTGCATAGCCCAGCTCGATGCGCGAGATCGAGATCTCGGTGTCTCCCAGCACTTCGCTTTGCGTCATCCGCCCGTTCGCAATCGACAGCATGGCCGCTCGAAGCTGCACCGCGGCGTCGTCGAGGGTCTGGGCGCCGCCGAGGATGCCGCTGACATCGACGTCGATGTTGTCCGCGAAATGGCGGGCCGTTCGCGCATTCCCCGTGATCTTGACGGTCGGTGACAGCGGATGCCCGACAGGGTTGCCGACCCCGGTGTTGAAAAGGATGAGGTGCGCGCCCCCGGCCGCGAGTGCGGCGATGTTCTCGACGCCGGGCGCGGGTGCGTCCATGAACACCAGGCCCTTTCGGCTGGGTGCCTGCCCGTAGCCGACGACTTCCTGGAGGGCGGTTGTTCCGCCCTTGCGAACCGCGCCGAGCGACTTTTCCTCGACGGTCGTCAGGCCACCCGCGATGTTGTCCTCGCCCAGGGGCCAGAGCTGCAGCCCCTGGAACCGCGACAAGCCTTCGAGCCGCGCGACCGCCGCCAGCACCTGGGCGGCAACCTCGGGACTGCTTGCGCGCTCGGCGAGCGAGACTTCGGCGCCGACGATCTCGTCGGTCTCCGACAGGATGACCGTGCCGCCCGCGGAAACGAGCCAGTCGGCAACCTTGCCGGTGGTCGCATTGGCGGTGAGTCCCGAGGTCGCGTCGGACGCCCCGCACTCGACGCCGATCGTCAGGTCGCCCAGGGGCACCGGCTCGCGCGGCGTCGCCGAGGCCCCGATCACCAGCGCCGCTGCGGCACGCACGCCGGCAGACACCGCGTTGACGGTGCCCCCCGCACCTTGCACGTCGACACAGCGCACCGGCCGCCCGGTGGCCGCAACCGCATCGACGAAGCGTTGCGTCGTGACGGGCTCCAGGCCGACGATCAGCGCCGCCGCCACGTTGGGGTGGGTGGCGTAGCCCAGCAGCACGCGGTCGTGCTGTTCGAGATCGACGCCGGACTGGCCGCGTCCATAGGCGACGCAGATCGGCACCGTGCCCTTCACTGCATCGCAGATGCGGCGCACGACGGGGTTGACGTTGTCCATGACGCCGATCACCACGACATGGTTGCGAATACCGAAGCTGCCGTCCGCTCGACGGAACCCCTGAATGGAATCGCTCATGACTTGTCTCCTCTGCCGCGCAGGCTCTCAAGGTTGTGAAGATGCACGTGATCGCCCGCGCGGATGGCCTGCGACGCGCGCCCGATCGACGCGGCGTACTTCATGACCTGGGCGCCGCTGGCGATGTCGACGACCGCGAACTTGTGCCCCGGGGCGATGGCCTCGCGCAGCACGACGTCGTGGCAGGCGTCGCCTGCCTGGATGCGCAGGGAGCTGCCAGCGGCCAGCGGCACGAAGGCCGTGGCGACGTGGTCGCGCTCGTCGATGAGAATGGCTTGAGTAGGTTGCATCATTGGACCTTGTAGGCGACGAGGGCCTTTCGGTAGTAGTCGGATTCCGCCTGAAGCTCGCGCCCGAACGCGGCCGGCGAGAGCGCGGTGACCTGGATCCCCAGCTCCTGCAGCCGCTTGCGCACGGCTTCATCCTTCATGACGGCCGCGAGTGCCTGTTCGATCTTTCGCAACTCGTCCGGCGGGGTCTTCGCCGCGGCAAAAAGGCCATACCAGACCTGCACGACATCGTTGCCCAGGGGGATCTTCTCGGCGACCGCGGGAACGCCCGCGACCAGGCTCGACCGCGTCTGGCTCAGGACCGAGACGGCCACCAGTCGTCCGCTCTCGATCAGGTTGCGAGCGGCCGGGTAGCCCACTGCGCCGTAGGGGGTCGACCCGGCCAGTACGCCGGCCAGCACGTCCGGCGCGCCCTTGTAGGGCACATGGAGAAACCTGGCCCGTGACTGCTGGGCGATCTCTTCCAGCGCGATATGCATCGGCGTGCCGAGCCCGGGCGTGCCGATGGCGACGCCGGCACTGCTGCCGAGCGCCTGCAGGAGCCGGTCCTGGGTGGCTTCGGGGCCGGGCCGCGCAACCACCACGGAGGGGACCGTGCCGACTTGCACGAGGGGACGCAGGGACTCCAGCGGCCGGTACGCAGCGTCGTTCAGCAGGTGGGGCGCGATCGTGATTTCCTGGTTGCCGCCCGCGAGCAGCGTGGTCTGGCCTCGAACGGGGTTGAGCACGGCCTTGGCCGCGATGGTTCCGCTGCCACCGGGCCGGTTCTCGACCACCACGGTGCGCTGCATGGTTTGCCCCAACTGCTGGCCAAGGTAGCGCGCCATGGCGTCCACGCCGCCGCCGGCCGGGAGCGAAACAATGATGCGGATCTGCGCCTCTTCGGCCTGTGCCATCCCCAGGTGGAGCAGGCCGGCCATTGCGGCGCCAAGCAGGCGGCGGCGCAGGCGGCATGGCCGCGCCGTCACGGTAAATGTCTGGTTCATCGGTATCTCCATCAACGTTCGGCGAAAGGACGTGCGGCGCGCTCGAAGAACGCGGATTCGCGCTTGAGTTCTTGCGCGAAGGGCGCGCCGGCCAGCGGCTTGGGTTCCAGTCCGGCACGGCGAAGCGCATCCTGGACCCCGGTGTCCTGCATGACCGCGGCCAGCTCGCTGGACAGTCGCGTGCGCAATGCTGGCGGCGCGTGCGCCGGCATGAACCACCCGAACCAGATGGTCGGCAGATCCGCGATGTCCACGCCGCTGGCTTCCTTCCAGGTGGGTACGTCGGGCAGCAACGCGCTGCGCTCGGCCTGCAGCACGGCCAGTGCCTTCAGCGCGCCTGTCCGCAAGGGTCCGGCCACAGTGGGCAGCGTAATGGCGAGCGCATCCACCTGACCGCCCATGAGGTCGACCATGGCTCGCGCGCCACCGTTGTACGGCACATGGTTGAAGCGCACGCCCGATTCCTTGGCGATGCCTTCCATGATCAGGTGCATGGGCGTGCCCATGCCGGGCGTGGCGTAGGCGATGCGGTCCGGCGCCGCGCGGGCGCGTTCGAGCAGGGCACGGGCGCTGCCGTTGACCTCGTCCCCGCCGCGCACCACGAGCACCATCGGCGCCTGCGCGGTTCTCAGCAGCGGCACCAGGTCGGTGTCGGGATCGTAGGGCAGGGACTTGCGCAAATGCCGAACGATCGTCAGCTCCGGGTTGGTGGCGGCCAGCAAGGTGTAGCCGTCCGGCGCCGCGCGCGCGACGAAGCTGGCGGCGATGGTGCCGAGCGCGCCGGGTTGGTTGTCTGCCACGACCGGCTGGCCCAGACGGATGGCCAGGCGCTGGCCGACGACGCGTGCCGCGAGGTCGACGCCGCCGGCTGGCGGGTATGCGATCACCACGCGCAGGGGCCTGGAAGGCCAGCCCGACGGCTGGGTGAGGTCGGCCGCGAGCACGGCCGTCGCGCTGAATGCCGCCGCCGCGGCCAGGCAGGTGCGGACCCATACTTGCAGGGCCGCGGCCTTGCCGCGGCCGAAGATGAAGCGTGTCATCGGATCTCCTTGGGGGTGGGGGCGTCTGCCGCGCTGCCTGGTGCCTCGTGGCGACAGCGGCTCAGAACGTGTCGAAGACCGGTCGAACCGTGCGACGGCCGATGAGCCATGCCCCGTCGACCCGCACCAGTTCGTCGATGTACTCGGCCAGCGTCTCCGGAATGCGTGCCTGGACGGGCAGGCGCACAGGCTCCCCGGGTGTGCCGAGATGGCGGAAGACGCACACGTAGCTCAGCGCGCGAACGGTGTTGTCGTCGACGGGATCGAGCACCAGATTGCTGAGGACATGGCGCGTCAGCCGGTGCGCGGGGCGCGACTGGAACGACTGACGCAGCGCATCGCGCCCTTCGATGCGTTCCTGCGGGCGCTGCATCACGCCGTCCTGGGCAAAGAGTGCGGCCGCTTCGTCGTAGCGGCCTGCATCCACGTAGGCCGAGAAGCGCTGGATGGCCGCCGTGCACGCGATATGGTCCTGTTGCGAAATGCCGTAGTTCATCGAAAAGCCCGTCCATTCAAGCGTGAGTCTTCGTCGAATTCTTGCAGCTGAAAATCTATCGTCACAGCTATCTATGATTAGAATTTCTAAGGCCTGACCCAGCTTCTCTTGGCCCCGGGGCCACCCACTCATCCATCCATCCATGCAACTCAACCGGACGCTGCCGCCCCTGCGGGCGCTTCGAAGCTTCGAGTCCGCAGCGCGGCTGCGCAGCTTTGCGCGCGCGGCGGAGGAATTGCACGTCACGCCGGCAGCGATCAGCCAGCAGGTGAAGAGCCTGGAAGCCTGGCTCGGCTGCGATGTGTTCAGGCGTGCGCGGTCCGGCCTCGAACTGACCCAGCAGGGGCGAACCTTGCTGCCTGCGCTGAAAAGTGCATTCGACACGATCCAGACGGCGACGGACGACCTCCGCGGCCCCGGTGCCGGCACCACGTTGACCTTGGCCGTCCAGCCCAGTTTCGCGATGCGCTGGCTCGCGCCGCGCCTGCCGGATTTCGCCCTGAGGCATCCCTGGATCGACCTGAATATCCTCTCGGTGACCCCCACGAAGGCGACCCTGTACGAGAGCTGCGACATGGCGATCCGTGCCTACGAGCACGATCCGCAGTACCACTTCGAGCCGATCACGACCGCCGACATGGTCCCCATGCTGCATCCGCGGCTGCTCAAGCGCGGTTCGCTGAAGCAGCCCGACGAGTTGTTGCGCTTCCGCCTGCTGCACAGCACCGTGTCGCCCGAAGACTGGCCGCGCTGGTTCAGGGAGACGCGCCAGCCGGGCGAGCGCGAGCCCTCCTTGGAGCTGATGGCGCGCGGGCACCAGTTCGATTCCCACGTCGTGGCGATCGAGGCCGCCTGCGCAGGCATGGGCGTGGTGCTCGGGCGCCCCTCGATGAGCATGGACCTGTTGCGCAGCAAGGAGCTGGTGATTCCTTTTCCCCGGCCGATTCCCAGCAATATCACCTGGTACCTGGTTTATCCGCGCGCCGAGCTCCCGCCCAAGTGCGAAGCGTTCAGGGACTGGGTCAAGACGCAGGCAACGGGCTGATTGGGGAAGGCGATGCGGTAGCGGTCGCTTTGTTCGAGCGGCGCACGGTCGACGCATGGCGTTCAAACCGTGATGCTTCGACCCGGACGAATGGGGCAGATTGCGTGCAGGCGGCCTGCCGTTTGTCAAAAACTAATACTTTTGTTGCCAAATAATGCGACGGCCTGTATCTTTGCGCACGGTCGAGCAGCGACCCCGCCGTTGAGGGACGGTGGAAACACAACACGAAGAACTCGAGGAGACTCATGAAGGGCTTGAGACTTGTATCCGCCGTCGCCATCCTTGCGCTGGCGATCGTCGGATGTGGAGGAGGCGGCGGCGGCGGTGGCAGCGGCTATTTGCCGGCAGTCCAACCCGCTGCTGCACCTGCTGCACATCCCGCACCGGCGGCGGGCTCCACAACAGACAGCACCCCGCAAACCCCGAAGGACGTCCCCTCACCGCCTGAGGGACTTCACTACGCGCGTGACTCGGTGGTTTATCCGGTCGGCGCGGCGATCGCGCCCAACACGCCGGCTCACAGCGGCGGGGCCATCGACCGCTACACCATCGAGCCCGCACTGCCGGCCGGACTGGCGATCAATGCGACGAGCGGCGTCATCAGCGGCACGCCACAGGCACCCTCGAATGCCATTCTTTTCACCGTCACCGGCCGCAACGCCTCCGGCTCGGCCACGGCCGGGGTGCGAATCGAGATCTCGCAGCGCGTGATGGCGCCTGCCAATCTGCACTATGCGGACGAAGCGCCCATCTATCGCATCGGGCAGGCCATGGTGCCCAATGTGCCCACTGCCGACGGTGGCGCCTTCACCCAAATCACAGTGACGCCGAGCCTGCCGAGCGGCATCAAACTCGATCCGGTCACGGGCGTCATCAGCGGCACTCCCACGCTGCTGAGCCCGCGCACGAACTACACCGTGACTGTCAGCAACAGCGCCGGCTCGAGCAGTGTTGTTCTCGGCCTCTCGGTGGAGTCGACAACGCCGGCGCCAGCATCACTTGGTTACCGCGAGCAGCGTGCCCTGTACGGCGTCGGCCAGACGATCATGCCCAACCTGCCGGTGAGTACCGGAGGAGCCATCACCCGCTTTGGCGTGGTGCCCGCTTTGCCGTCCGGACTGAGCCTGAATGCGATCAGCGGCGCCATCAGCGGGACGCCTCAATCCGTCCAGGCTGCCACCAGCTACGTCGTCACGGGTAGCAATGCGGCGGGCTCTGCCTCTTCGACCGTGTACATCACGGTGGTGGCGACTGGGTCGATCGTGCCTACCGGTTCGATGAACCTCCTTCGAACGGCCTCCGTCAGTGCCCTGCTTTCAGACGGCAGGGTCATGGTTGTGGGAGGTGGCTATACGAACACGTCCTATGGCCCGCCCACGAATACCGCAGAGTTGTACGACATGGCTACCGGCCAATGGACGGCGACGGGATCCATGCGCGACCCCCGCTCCAGCCACGCCTTGACGCCGCTCGCTGACGGAAGGGTGYTTGTCGTAGGCGGCATCTATACCAATCCAGTGGCTCCGAGAGCCTTGAGCACCGCGGAGTTGTACGACCCGGTCACCGGCCAGTGGACAGTCACAGGCTCGACAAACGTCGCTCGCTATGGCCATACGGCAACATTGCTGCTCAATGGCAAGGTGCTTGTCACCAGTGGCGACCAATCCGGTTCAGGCGCAAGCACGGCTGAACTCTACGACCCATCGACAGGCCAGTGGACGGTCACCGGTTCGTTGAGCGATGCACGCGCAGGTCACATGGCAACGCTGTTGCCGAACGGCAAGGTTCTCGTTTTCGGGGGGGCGACTGGTCACGCTCTGGCAACGGCGGAACTCTACGATCCTGTCTCTGGCAGTTGGTCGGCGACCGGATCAATGATCGACAAGCGCAGTGGGCACAGTGCAACGCTACTGCCCAACGGCAAGGTTCTGACCGCAGGAGGATCCTCTCAGGTTCTCCAATCACTGAATACCGCAGAACTCTACGACCCATCGACAGGCCAATGGACGGCTACCGGGGCAATGAGCGGAACTCGATTTCTTCACTCCGCGACGCTGCTATCCAACGGCATGGTTCTTTTCGCGGGTGGAACCAACGACGGTGGCGGCAGCTACTTGAGTACCTTGGAACTCTACGACTCCACCACTGGCCAATGGACAGCCGGAGGTTCGATGGGCGAGGCACGCCTCGGCCATATTGCGACGCGACTTACGGATGGCAAGGTTCTGATCGCAGGCGGCGTCGCTTCAGGCGGCCTCCTGAACTCGGCGGAACTTTATGTTCCGGCTCCATGATGTCAAAGCGATGCATCGAAGGCCCCTTGACGACTATATTGATGAAGACATCCCGGTGCCCGCATGAACGAACCCTCCGACTGTGCGCCATTTGCGCCGATCAACGAGCGCCGCGGCCTGTTGCGCCGCATGTGGACGTTCGCGGCGGCCAGCATGGCATCCGGGAGTGCAACGCTCGCGGCCTGTGACGCAGGCTCGGGCGTCCAGACAGCACGCGCTGCTTCTCCACCTGCACCCGCACCTGCCGCAGCGGCGCCAGCCCTCGGCGCCCACGCGATCGCCTTCAACCGTGACGGCGTGTCGTCCTCATCGCTGTCCACGTCCGGCATGTCCACGCGCGCGACCGGAAGCACCCTGTTGGCCTGCGTGGGGCGGGGTTTGCTTTCTTCCATCGCGCCGACGGACAACGGGGGGAACTCCTTCGTCCAGCTCGATGTGGCGCATATCTACACCCTCTGGCCAAGCTCGGGGACGGCCTTGTTTGCCTGCAAGCAGGCCCGGGGCAGGGGCGGCCACGTGGTCACCACGGCAAAGCCCAAAGCCAGCGACGAGACGACCCTGAGCGTTGTCGAGATCACCGGTGGTGGCTTCGTGCGCGATGTGCAGTGGCGCGAGGTGCTGACGGATCAGCCCTCGACCAGCGCCAGTGTCACCACCACCGGCCCTGCCCTGCTCGTCGCATGGTGGTGGGGCGACGCGGGTGTCGAGCTGGACAAGACGGCCGTGCCCGACAACGGGTTCACGGTGGTCGATTCGGTACTGGAATCCGGTGCATTGGTGCAGTGCGCCGTTGCCGTCAGGCAGGTCGGCGCGGCCGGTACCTACAACGTGACCTGGGCCTCGACGCCACGGCAAGGCGCGCAGCTGTGGCTCGTGGCCGTGCAGGCGGCCTGAGCCCCTTGACTTTCCAATCGTGTGAACGTGGAGACTTTGCCCTTTAGCTGAAAGGAGATCTCCATGGAAGACGATATGGCGCCTGCCACGGCGGAGCGCTTGACCCTCGCCGAAGTCGTTGCGCGCTCCGGCGCATCTTCGCAACTGCTGCACGATTGCGAGTCTCTGGGGCTGCTTGGCGGCATGGCGAACATCGATGTGAGCAGCCGTCCCTATGACGCGCGAGCGGTATCCACATTGCGCTTTGCACGGAGGGCATACGCCCTGGGATTCGAAACCCCGGAGGTCGTCGAGCTGCTCGCACTGTGGAGGGACGGGCGTCGCGCGAGCTTCGATGTGAAGCGCGTCGCGCTCGCACGCGCAGACGACCTTGCCCAGCGGATCGAGGAGCTCGAGCGCATGAAGCACCTGCTGGAGCGCTTGGCCCACTGCTGCGGGGGTGACCACCGGCCGGAATGTCCGATCCTGGATGAATTGGCTGATCTCAAAGGGTTCGCCGGCTGTGCGTCGTTGGTCCCGGTCATCGCATAGTCGGTGACCGGGAAGTCCGGCTTCCTGCCTACATCCGATGGGTCGCATCGCCGACGGAATGCGCGCCTCGGAAGGGCCAAGCTCCCGGGTCATGAAGGGCCGCAATCTCAAGGCAGTGGGGTGGACATTTGCGCTGACCCTCGCTGGGACGTTCCTGCTGCTGAACCTCACCAGCGGCGAGAAGAAGCTCAGCGAGCAGGTGCGACGCGAATACGCGCTCCACGACCCGCAGTACCAGCGTGCGCTGGGGGTCATGCTCGGGCCTCCCATCACCGACGGCAACCGCTTCGAGGCGCTCTACAACGGGGACCAGATCTTTCCTCCGATGCTGGCCGCCATCCGCGGCGCACGAGAGAGCATCACTTTCGAGACCTACATCTACTGGTCCGGCGACATAGGCAAGGCGTTCGCCGATGCGTTGGCCGAAAGGGCTCGCGCCGGCGTCAAGGTGCATGTGCTGCTGGACTGGATGGGCAGCGCCAAGGTGGACGAGACTTTCATCCGGGAGATGGAGGCCGCTGGCGTGGAAATCCGCAAGTTCCACAAGCCCGACTGGTACGACTTCGCCCGCATGAACAACCGCACGCACCGCAAGCTGCTGGTGGTCGATGGTCGGATCGGGTTCACCGGCGGCGTCGGCATCGCGCCGGCATGGACCGGTCGGGCACAGGATGCCGAGCACTGGCGCGATTCCCATTTCAAGGTCGAAGGGCCGGTCGTCGCCCAGATGCAGGCCGTCTTCATGGACAACTGGATCAAGGTCACGGGCGATGTGCTCCATGGGAAACGCTACTTTCCAGCCATCGAAGCCTTGCCTGGCGGGCGCGCGCAGATGTTCAGCAGTTCGCCCTCGGGTGGCAGCGAAAGCATGCACCTGATGTACCTGCTGTCGATCGCGGCGGCGACTCGAACGATCGACCTGTCGAGCGCGTACTTCGTGCCGGACGACCTGACCGTCGATGCCTTGGTGGCCGCGCTGCAGCGCGGAGTCCGCGTGCGCATCATCACGCCCGGGCCCATCATGGACTCGCAGACCGTCCGAGGCGCCTCGCGGGCGGCATGGGGGCCCCTGCTCGAAGCGGGCGCGCAGATGAGCGAATACCAGCCGACGATGTTTCACTGCAAGGTGTTCACCGTGGACGGACTGCTCGTGTCGGTGGGCTCTACCAACTTCGACAACCGATCCTTCCGGCTCAATGACGAAGCCAACCTCAACATCTACGACGAGGCCTTCGCAAGGGCTCAAACCGCGCAGTTCGAGGTCGACCTCGGCCACTCCCGGCGCCTGACCCTGGAAGCCTGGCGCGATCGGCCGATGGGCGAGAAGCTGATGGAGCACCTCGCCAGCCTGCTTTCGGCGCAGCTCTAGGGGTCGCAATCCATCGCCGGTCACGCCGGCACCGGATTGGCCACGATGAGCCGCGAAGTCGCTCGCGTGGCGCCTAAAACAACTGCATCTCCTCCTACGGGTCGTTGGGCAATCGAGCGGTCATCATTTCATCGGCTGGCGAATGATCGTTCTCCACTTCCTGGGATCGGCTCGCCGAATGTCGCTCAAGTAGATCTCGTGATGCTTGCCGGCCCGACCGCTTCGCGCATCGATGAAATCGTGCAGTCGTTCCACCGTGGGGCCTTCCTCCGAGAACGGCCCGACGTGCAGGACCTGAGCGCACGTCCCCTCCGAAAGGCTCTCCAGCCGGAGCTTGTCGATCGCCGGCAACGCCTTCTTCCGTCGCACTTCGGCGATGGCCGCTTCGACGACTTCGTCCGCGACGAAGTCCGGCTGCATGATCATCATCGTCCAGCTCCATTTCGCCTTGTCATCGGCGACGAAGACGGACATGTCATCGGCCCACCAGAGGCCTTCGAGCGGCATGACGGCATAGTCGATCGCCTGCGGCCCCTTCTTGACCATGAACTTGGCGGTATAGGAGACGGAGAACAAGGCCTCTACGGCCTGCGCATGCGCCTGCGACGTGTTGGGGTCGCCCCGACCGTCGACCATGAGGAACCTGAAGCTCGGAACATCGACCTGAACCACCGCCTTGGCGGAAGGTAGGTAGAGATGCTTCAGTTCTTTCTTGAGATCGATCTTTTCCATGGGGGGCTCCCGGTGACGGGT
The DNA here is from genome assembly GCF_052114385.1 of Variovorax sp. M-6. Classification (NCBI taxonomy): domain Bacteria; kingdom Pseudomonadati; phylum Pseudomonadota; class Betaproteobacteria; order Burkholderiales; family Comamonadaceae; genus Variovorax; species Variovorax sp. M-6. The sequence continues at coordinate 95,970 of NZ_JBFREQ010000020.1, forward strand.
CGCCATCATGCCGGATGCGCACGACCACCTGCAGCGTCTGGTGGCAGCCCTGCTCGATGGGGTGGGCACGCTCTTGGGACACCTGTGGATGCGCAGCATCCTCCCTGATGTCAATCCGTTAACAAAGCCCTGAAGTTCTCGAAATCATTTCACGGGGTTATCCCCGCTTTCTGGATTTCGAATGCTCTCCTTCAAGAAGACTGATTGCGCCGCGAAAACGGTGCGGCCAATCTACCGACGTTGTCGCAAGAGTGATTCACATTTTTGCGACGTTTTCTTGAGGGAGAGAAATGAAAAAACTCAATTGCCTGATCGGCAGAGGCTTGCTGTGCATCGCATTCTTGACGGGCGCAGCGACCCATGCGCAGGACATCAAGATCGGTGCCATCTTTCCACTCAGCGGACCCAACGCCAGCTACGGGGATCTTTTTTCTTCGGGCGCCAATCTCGCGGTTGAGCATGTCAATGCCGACCAGATGCTGAAAGGCAAACTGTCCATCGTCTATGAAGACAGCCAGGCGTTGCCGCAGCGGGGCGTGATCGCGATGAACAAGCTGGTCAGCGTCGACAAGGTTCCTTATGTCTTGAGCGCGTTCACCGGCGTCTCCAAGGCAATCTCCACGGTGGGCCAACGCACCAGGACAGTCTCGGTCAATGGCGGTGGCGTCGGCCCTGACCTTGCAGAACTCGGTCCCTACTTCTGGAATGTGATCCCACTGGCCAACTTCGAAGTGCGCGCCAGCGTTCCTCACATGGTCAAGGTTCGAGGTCTCAAGCGGATCGCGCTGATCTACGTCGACGACCCATTGGGCCAGTCGGTTCGCAAGGAGCTCGAAGCCGCGCTGCCCGCCAGCGGCGGCACGCTGACCGAGGCGCTGTCAGTACCGGCCTCGCTGCAGCAGTTCGGAGGCATCGCCGCAAAGGTGCGCGAGACCAGGTCCGATGCCATCTATCTGGCGTCCTACGGATCGCAGCAGTACCAACTCATCAAGCAGCTGCGCGACAACGGCGTCACCCAGCCCATTGCCAGCTACTCGTCCTTCTCCGTACCCGAGATTCAGACCTTGCCCGAAGCGAAGGGCTCTCTCTACACCAGCCAACACATCGACTGGAACTCCAACGACCCGGCGACCAAGCGCTTCTTCGACGACTACAGGAAGAAATACGGAAAGGCTCCCAGCGGCTATGCGGCCAACTACTACAACGCGGTACGACTGTTCGCCCAACTCGCCGCAAACCTGCAAAAGCAGGGGAAGCCGTTGAGCGGCGAGAACCTGCAAGCTGATCGCCTTGCCGTCAAGACTTTCGATTTCGTAGGGGGCAAGGTTTCGTTCGAACCCAACGGCACCGTGGTCACGCCGATTCAGATCAACGAAATGGATGGCATCGGCGTCGGCAAGCAGGTCGAGATCGTGCGCGCGAAATAGCGCGAACAGGGCCTCCCGATGTTTCTCCAGCTCTTCGCCAACGGACTTCAGCTCGGGGCCTTGTACGCGCTGACCGCGGTCGGCTTTTCGTTGATCTTCGGCTCGACCCGGATCTTCCACTTCGCGCACGGCGCCACCCTCACCATTGCGGGGTACGTCTTCCATTTCCTGTACACCACCGCCGACTTGCACTGGGCGCCAGCCGTCGCTGGTTCCACAGCGGCTGCCGTTGTCTTCGGCGTCCTGCTGGACCGCCTGGTCTACGCGCCCATCCAGCGACACGAAGGCTCGTTCTTCACGGTCTTCGTGGCCGCATTCGGCGTAGGGATCGTGGTGCAGAACGTCATCGGCATGATCTTCGGCCGGGCATTCATTTCCGTCTCGACGCCGCTGAGTCGTGGCGTCGACATCGGCGCTGGCCTGATCGTGTCGCCGCTGACAGGCCTGTCCATACTCTGCGGCATCGGTTTCTTCGTCGGCCTGCAGTTGTTCCTCATGCGCACCCATGTCGGCATGGCGCTGCGCGCGCTGTCGGACAACCCGGATCTGGTGCGTGCCTATGGAATGAGCCCTCGCCGGTTGTCGACCATCGTGTTCGCGCTGGGCTCCTTGCTGGTGGTACCTGCGGCCATCCTCACGGCGGCCTCTTCGGGGCTGAACCCGGCGATGGGGCATCACCTGATGCTCATCAGCCTCGCAGCCACCATCGTCGGCGGCATCGGGAGCCTGCGCGGCGCCGCGTGCGCAGGCCTCCTGCTCGGATTGGCCGAAAGCCTGGCCCTATGGCTGTTCGCCCCCCAATGGAGCGAGGCCGTGACCTTCATCGTGCTGTTCCTCTTCATCATGTTCCGGCCATCCGGATTCTTCGGCCGCGCCATCACTTCCTGAGGTCAAACGTGCTCAACTACCTGTTGAATCTGGCCATCCTGGTCTGTATCAACGCAGCCCTGGCCATCACGCTGAACTTCATCATGGGGTACGCGGGGATCTTCTCGCTCGCGCACGCGATCTTCTTCGGCGTGGGGGGATATGCCGCTGCGTACTGCGCGCTGCATGTCAGTTCTTCGCTGTTGGTGGCCCTGCCGGTGGCGATGCTGATCGCGGGGGTGTTGTCGCTGGCGCTCGCGCTGCCCGCCCTGCGGGTGCGCGGAGAGTATTTTGTCGCCGCATCGCTCGGACTCCAGGTGCTGGGCGCCACCGTCTTCTCCGAATGGAAATCGGTCACGGGCGGCATCGGTGGCATGATCGGCATACCGCCCGCAAGCCTGTTCGGCCACGAACTCACCGGTCAGGCCGAGTTCCTGACGGTGACGGTGCTCATTCTTGCCCTCATCATCGCGGCGACCAGCACGCTGTTGCGATCAAGTTTCGGACGCAACCTCAAAGCGATTCGGGACAGCGAATCGGCAGCCTGCGCCTTTGGAAAGAACGTGGCCGCCATCAAGACACTGGCGGTTGCCGTGTCGTCGTCCTTGGCCGCCGTGGCGGGCGTGCTGTATGCGTTCTATCTCAGCTTCATCAATGTCGAGAGCTTCACGCTCGACACCTCGGTGCTGCTGATGGCGATGGTGATCATCGGTGGGACCGGAACCGTGCTCGGGCCCATCGTCGGTGCCCTGTTGCTGATGCTGATACCCAGCTTTTCGAGCTACATCTCCTTTCTGCCCCAGACCGAAATCGGTTCGATCCAGCAGATCATCTATGGCATGGCGATGGTCCTGCTGATGATCTTTCGGCCGGGTGGCATCGTTGGCAGTCACGGAGCCAAGCAATGAGTGCGGCGGATGGGCGCGTGCTGCTCGAGATTCGTCATCTCAGGAAGAGTTTTGGCGGCCTCCACGTCACCAACGATGTCAGCCTCGACTTGCGTGCGGGGATCGTCACGACCTTGGTGGGACCCAACGGCGCGGGCAAGACCACCTTGTTCAATCTCATCACCGGCCACCTGGCGCCGGACAGTGGCGACATCCGCTGGATCGGGCAATCGATCATCGGAAGAAAGCACTGGCAAATTGCCCGGCTGGGCATTGCGCGTACGTTTCAGGACCTGCGCCTGTTCGATCACATGAGCGTCGAAGAAAACGTACAGGTGGTCATGGAGCGTAGCGCGTGGCTGTGGCAACCCGGCGATGCCGCCATGCGTCGCGATCGAAAGGACAGGGTGGGGGCGATTCTCGAAAGGGTCGGCCTCAGCGACAAGGCGCGGACACGCGCCATCGACCTCTCCTACGCCGAGCGCAAGTTCTTGAGCATGGCGCGTGTCATGGCGTCCGACGCGCAGATCTGGCTGCTCGACGAACCCGCCTCGGGTCTCGACCGTGGTTCCTACGAGCGCTTCCTGGAACTGCTGCGCAGCGAGGTTTCAAAGGGCGTCACTGTGTGCATCATCGAGCACAACCTCGACATCGTGGTTGGCATCTCGGACCGCATCGCATTCCTGGATCAGGGGCGTCTACTGGCCGATGGTGAACCTGCCGCCGTGCTTGGAGATCCACAACTCGCTGCCATCTACTTCGGCGAACAAACCACATGAACAGCTATTTCTGGCTCGCCCAAGGCCTGGTCGTCGGCTATGGCGGAAGACCCGTGCTCGACGGTCTCGATTTTCAACTGCGCAGGAATGAAGTGCTGTGCCTGATAGGCCACAACGGCGCCGGCAAGTCGACGTTGCTCAAATCGCTGTTCGGCCTCGTGCCCTGCCAGGCCGGGCGGTTCCTGGTCGATGGCCGCCTCGTCTCGTCTCCTGAGCCGCGGGCACTGGCTGCCGCAGGCATCTCCCTGATGCCGGAAGGGCGTGGCATATTTCCGGGGCTCACGGTCGCCGAGACACTGAAGCTCGGGATGTGGGCCGCCGGCGTTCCGAAGAGCCAGCGCGCCGAGCGCCTCGATTGGGTGCTGTCGATCCTGCCGGCGGTGCGCGACTTCTACCACCGCCGAGCCGGCACGCTCTCGGGCGGACAACAGCAAATGGTGTCGATCTGTCGCGCCCTGTTGAGCCGGCCGCGTTGCCTGCTGATGGACGAGCCCTCCATCGGCCTGGCACCCAAGCTGTTTCAGGATCTGATGCGCCCCATTCGCCAGTTGCAACAGCAAACGGGCATGTCGATCCTCTTGGTGGAACAGAACGTCAAGGAAGCGCTCAAGATTTCGGATCGCGTCATCGTCATGAAGTCCGGTGCCATCATCCGCCAGACGCGTCCGGAGGAACTGACCGACAACGCCACATTGATGGAGCTGTACTGAGGTGACCCCGTTGCTGACATTTTCGGAGCTGCTGGCGAGCCATGTGGCCACGCGGCCGAACGCGATCGCCTTCATCGAGGACGGCAGGGAGATCCGGTTTTCCGACTTCGATGGCTTGTGCCGCCAAACCGCTTCGTGGCTTTCTGCACAAGGCATCGGCAAGGGCGATCGAATCGCGGTCTGGCTGGTCAATCGCGTCGAGTGGCTCGCGCTGGTGTTTGCCGCAGCGCGCGTGGGCGCGAGCTTGGTGGCCGTCAACACGCGCTACCGCGCCAGCGAACTCGAGCACATCCTGCAGAAGTCCGGCGCGCGCATGTTGGTGCTCGAGCTCGGCTTCAGAAAGATTGACTTCCCCGAGGTGCTTCGGGACGTCAATCCCGACGCCGTCCGCTCGCTGCAACGCGTTGCCGTTCTGGGGGACGCCAGCGAGCTGCCGCCGCTGATTCTCGGCAAACCGACCGTCGCCTTCGACCCTGCGCGGCACACCGGTGCGGCACCGCCCGCACCACTCGACCCCGATGCACTGGCCATGCTCTTCACCACCTCGGGGACAACCAGTGGCCCGAAGCTCGTCATGCACACGCAGCGCACCATCCTGCTGCACAGCCGGCGCGCTGCAGGCGCCTACGGGTTCGAGGAACAGGGCGCTCGACTGCTGGGCGCCCTGCCCTTTTGCGGCGTGTTCGGTTTCAACGCGGCCATGGCGGCATTTGCCGCCGGCGCTCCAACCTGCTTCATGGATACATTCGACGCCCCCCTTGCCGTCGAGCTGATCCGGCGACATGGGTTGACGCATGTGTTCGGCAGCGACGAGATGTACGCGCGCCTCTTCGATCACGTGTCCGACCATCGCTCGTTGCCGTCGATCCGGACGCTCGGATTCAGTTCATTCAGCTACAGCGCCGAGGAGTTCGCGCTGCCGGCCCGGGAGCGGGGATTTCCGCTGACCGGCCTGTATGGATCGAGCGAAGTGCAGGCACTCTTTGCCATGCAGCCAACCACATTGCCGCCGGAGCAGCTGATACAAGGCGGGGGCCGTCCGGCTTCCGGCGAGTGGGCACAGATCCGGATCCGCGATGTCGACACCTCCGAGTTGTTGGCACCGCAAGCCAGCGGCGAGATTGAGATACGCGCGGACACCAGCTTTGTCGGCTATTTCAACGACGACGAGGCGACCCGCAGCGCAGTCGACGCAGATGGCTTCTTCCGCACGGGGGACATCGGTTGCTTGCGTACAGACGGAACATTCGTCTACCAAACGCGAAGGGGCGATGCCATCCGATTGGCGGGCTTCCTTGTCAGTCCGACCGAGATCGAAACGACACTGGCAGCGTGCCCGGGCGTGGCTGAGGCGCAGGTTGTCGCCGCTCGCATCGATGGCCAGATCCGCTGCGTCGCCTTCGTGCTCGCGCAAACAGGAGCGGCGGTGACCGAAGCCGATGTCATCGCCCACGCGGCGGGCTGCATGGCCGCGTTCAAGGTTCCTGCTCGCGTGTGGGTGATCGATGAATTTCCGACCACTCAGGGAGCCAACGGAACGAAGATTCAACGCGCGGTGCTGAGGGCGATGGCTGAAGAGCGCTTTGCTGAAACGGCACGGCTTGGCTGACACCAATCGTCAACTCCGGCCTCATTTCAAAATCTGCATTCGCGATAGAGAGGAAGTGCCCATGCGTTCCAGGCATTTCAATAAACATGATTTCGATGAATATCACACCTGGTTCGACGATCCTTGGCTGAACAAGCAACTCGGCCCAATGGATGACGTGTGGTTGCACCATGTGTTGACGGATACCGCCGGGCATCAGATCAGCTTTCTCGCGGGCGAGGAACTGGTCGCCGTGGTTGGCCTCTGTTCACCGACGGCGGAACATCCATTCCATGTGATCACCGACATCGCCGTCAAGCCTGGACTGAAGCGGCGAGGAATCGGGTTGCAGGTCATTGATGCCCTTCTTCGGGATTCACTCTTCACGGGCGTCTCCTGCTGGCGAGCCTACGTGATGCCGGACAACGAACCCGCCAGACGATTCTTCGAGCGCATGCGCTGGCGCTGCATCGCGGGGCCGACCGAGGCAGACGGCATGTACTCCTTCGAATTTCGCCGCGACGAGGCGGGCGCCTGATGGAGGGGGTCTTCGCGCGTCAAGCGTAGACCCTATGCTCAATGCCGCCAAGCAGTGCTTCGACGAACTGCGTGCTCACCAAGGTTCATCGGCTTTTTTTGGTCGAGCCCATGGCAGGCGAGGTCAACCACTGGACGTTCGTCCGGCTTTCGGTACGCGCTGGCAAGAATGAGCGGCCCACAAAGAAACAAGCTGGTCCCTGCCGCGGTGAGCGGCATGCTGCTTGAAAAGTAGGCTGCCACGGAGATCGAAGCTCCGACGAGTAGACACCCGAGGGCGACGATCTGCGCCCTCGCGCCAAAGAAGTATTCCTCAAGCCCTGCTTCCTTCGCTCGGCCGATTTCCATGATTGGGATCACGATGAAAACCCACACAGCGAAGGTCACAGTTCCCGCCGCAAAGGTCACCGCAAGATCACTACGTGGCAACGCAAACAGAGCAACGGAGATTGACGCGACGCCCAGAAACAGGATCAATCTGAAGACCATAGAGCTCATTGGCACTCCCCGTGTCGGTCGGATGCGACGGACTGAGCAGTGTGTCACGGCTCCGAGGCGAGGGGGTGAAGGCCAGCCAAGGTTCGCGCCTGGAACGCGCCTGGAAACTTCCGAGCGATGAGGAATCCTGCGGCCGCAGACAAGCCCAGGTCAATGCTTCGCAGCGTTGACCACAATCAACCGCGAAATCGCCCGCGTCGTTGCCGCCTTGCTCTTCTCATAGCCGGCACGAATTTCTCGCTCGCACTCAGGCGACTTGGTGATCTCTTCATCGCTGGCCGCTCGCTACCGAAGCCGATGCTGAATATCAACCTCGCCGATGTGGATCTTCCCGTCTCTGCCCCGGCCAAGTTCGTAGGTCAAGCACGAAGACCCGGCCGCGTGAGTCTTTCGGCATGACAGCGTGCTGCAGCGCGTCACTCATTGGAGCACCCTGCAGTTGCCGAACTCGCAACGGATCGAGATGGAGCGGCCATTGCTGCAGGGCACGGTGTAGGTCTCGAAGCCGGGGCCCTTGGCACTGAGGCTTGCCAAGGGCTGGGCCGCGCAGGCTCGGTTCTTGGCGAGCTTCTCGGCGTTGTAGGTGTCCCGACCGGTAGGCCTGGAAGCAGGCATGTATGCGACCGGCGCAGCTTGCGTTTGCGCTGGCGCAGCGCCGGTCACAACTTGCGGGCTGTACCCGGCCTCCGGCGTGTTGGGTGCTGCGCATCCTGCAAGCAGGGCGATCGCGGCAAATGAACAATTGATCATCCGCATCGTCGACTCCTCGTTGCCAGTGCGCATCGTAGGGCAAAGTGACCCGCGGGCCCAGCGACAATGCACCCATGACTCACGACAAGCGCATCTCGGCAGACATCGGCCTCAGCCTGCAACAGCCGGAAGGCCACTGAGCCATGGTCCAACTGCAGGCGGAGCGCACCACCACGGCCCTCCACACGCTTCCCAACGGGGTGAGGCTGCTCGCCATTCACCTTCCCCATGTGCAGAGCGCCAGTGTGGGCGTGTTCCTGCGCGTCGGCTCCCGGGACGAGACGCCGGCCACCAACGGCATCGGCCATGTGCTGGAGCACATGGCGTTCAAGGGGACCACCACCCGCTCCGTCCAGGCCATCAACATGGATGCGGAGCGGCTGGGCGCGGACGTCAACGCGTTCACCGGCAAGGACACCACCGGCTACTTCATGACCGGCCTGGGCCGGCACGCGGAGCAGCTGCTGCGCATGACGGCCGACATCGTCTTGAACAGCACATTTCCCGACAATGAATTGCAGCGCGAGCTGGAAGTGATCCGCCAGGAGGCCATCGAGTACGAGGAGGATCCGGAGGACAGCTCCAGCGAATTGCTCGACCGCGCGATCTGGGGCGACGACCCGATGGGCATGCCCGTGATCGGCACCGTCGGCAACATCGAAGGCTTTACCCGGCACGACCTGGTTCGCCACGTGCAGTCCCACTACGTCGCGGAAAAGACCGTCGTCGCGGCGGCCGGGAACTTCGACGTCGAAGCCTGGGTGGCGCTCGCCGGGGAACTCTTTGCAGCGATGCCCCCGTCGGCCGACCTGGCCGTGTCGCGACAGCCGGCGCCCGCGAAGTATGTCGGTCAGGCCATGGCCCGGCGCTTCACGCAGGTGTCGCAGGTGTTCCTGAACATGGCCTACCCGCTGGCGCCCGCGCGGCAGGAGGAGATGTCGCAGCAGCGCTGGCGCCTTGCGGCAACGATTGCGGCCAACCTGTTTGGAGGCGGGATGTCGGCGCCCCTGGTCGACACCGTCCGGGAGCGGCTCGGCCTGGCCTACACGGCCGATTCCACGATGGACAGCGGGGACGTCTGGGCCAACTTCGTGGTGCATGCGGTCACGACTCCGGACAAGCTGGACGCGCTCGTGACGGCGACGGGCGGCCTGCTGCGTGCGCAGGCCACCACCATCGATCCGGTGCACCTGGAGCGGGCGAAGAACCAGCTGATCGTGTCCCGCGTGCGCGCAGGGGAGCGGACCTACGCAGCGATGGAGCAGGCCGTCGAAGAGCTCTTCGCCAGCGGCACCGTGACGCCGATGGCCGATGCGATGGCAATGATCGATGACATCGGCGCGGAAGAAGTGCGGGCGGTCTTCGAGCGGATGCTGGCCCACCCCCCGGCGCTGGCGATGACCGGCAAGGGCGCCAGCGCGCGAACCGCGCGGCAGCTGGCAGCGCGCCTGGCTGCTTGACGAAGGTGCCGGCCTAGTCATCGGTCTTGCTGGGCCACGGCAGCGGTCTGCCTGCGGCCACCTGAACGGCATCGCATCCACAGAATTGGGGATTCGGGCACCCGTTTCACGACCGCCGCCTTGTGCGCAAAGCTGGACTCATTGCGATAATGCTAAGAGCCTCAAGGAGGTCATGCCATGCGCAATCATCCGGTCGATCTCCCTGAGTTCAGGTGGGTTGCCGTGTGCGTCCCCTTGGTATTGGCAGCTTGCGGCGGCGACGGCAGCGGGGTCACCGGCACCGCGGCTGTCGGTACGGGCCCCCAAGGATCCGCGTCCGCTACGGGTACCGGCGCGGCAGCCGGCGCCCCCGACGCCGCGGCGTCAATCACTGGGGCAGGAGCAGCCTCCCCGTTGCCGCCCATCGAGCCAGCGCCCCCACCGAAGAGCGCATTGCACAAGGTCACGACGCCCGCCGAGATCGCCGCGCAAAGAGCGAACGAAAAAGACCATCCGGCGCCCATCGACCGCGGAAGCACGACCGGCAGCCTGCGGCCCAGCACGGCGAGCGGCAGCGTGCAGCCCAGCGGGGCAGCGGCCGGCGCGCCCGCGCCCGCCCCCGCGCCCGCGCCCGCGCCCAACACTGTCGGCCAATGGTCGATGTCCACGACCTGGCCGATCAACGCCATCCATATGGTGTTGACGCCCGACGGCAAGGTGATGAGCTATGGCAGCGACCAGAGCGGTGCGCAGGGTGCTCTGTGTCAGGGTGCCATGTGTTATGACGTGTGGACGCCGGCCACCAACGCGCACAGCCTGCTTCTGAAGACGGTCTCCCCCGTCACCGACATGTTTTGCTCGGCGCAAACGGTGCTGCCTGCGGGACGGGTGCTGCTGGCCGGTGGCGACAGCCGGGGGGTCGACCCGAACCGGGTCAACTTTGGAGTGCCGGACGTCAATCTCTTCGATCCGTCCAACAGCCAGATCACTGCCGGTCCGCCGATGTCTTTTGCGCGCTGGTACGCCACGGTAGTCCCCCTGGCCAACGGGCGGGTACTGACGCTCGCCGGCATCGACATCACGGGCTCGGGCTCGCCCATCCCCGAGATCTACACGCCGGCGCAGGGGCCGGGAAGCTGGACGCGCCTCGCGGGGATCACGAGCTGGCCGGCCGACTTCGTATATCCGCGCGCCTTCCTGGCCCCGAATGGAAAGGTGCTGGTCGCCAGTGCAGACAAGCTGTACAGCATCGACATCGGCAGCCAAAGCATGACGCAGATCGGAACGCTGCCGAAGACGATCAACTGGATGTTGCCGTGGGCCGTCTACGACCGCGGCAAGGTTCTCCTGATAGCGGACGACGGCAACGCGGTGGTGCTCAACGTCAACGGCGACACGCCCGTGGCTACGGCCGTGACAGGGCCGGGAGCGAACCGCGTCTGGGGCAACGCAACCGTGCTGCCGGACGGCAAGGTGCTGGTCACCGGCGGCTCCGCGACGGACAACCAACTGGTCGACACCGCCTTCAAAGCCATGATCTGGGATCCGGGCACGAATCAGTGGACTGTCGGCGCGGCGGCGCAGAAGCCGCGCCTCTACCACTCGAACGCGCTGCTGCTTCCTGACGCCACGGTGCTATCGGCGGGCGGCGGCTCGCCCGGCCCCGTCGTGAACCTCAACGCAGAAGTCTATTCGCCGCCCTATCTGTTCGACAGTACCGGCCAACCCGCTACGCGCCCGATCATCAACACGGCGCCGGCCGTGGTGAATCTGGGCTCCAGCGTCGGAATCACGGTTGCGTCGTCCCTGCCGATCCAGCGCGTCACGCTGGTGCATACCGGCTCCGTGACGCACTCGATCAACTTCGGGCAGAGTTTCCTGGAACTGCCGTTCACGCAGGCGCCCGGCGACACGAACGTCAACATCCAGTTCAATGAGAGCCCGAACGCCCTTCCCAACGGTTACTACATGCTGTTTGTGATCGACAGTGCCGGCGTGCCTTCGGTTGCCAAGATCCTGAACGTGAACTCCAGTTGGACCCAAGTCGCGCAGCAAGGCCAGTCGCTGATGCTGCCGTCGGCAACGCTCGTTCAGTACGGCAGCGGCAGCGACGTGGTGACCAAGACCTTCTCAGGCACCGTGAGTTGCAGGAACGAGTTCTTCGGCGCCAACCCGGCTCCGAGCATCGCCAAGGGCTGCTATGTTCTTTCGCCCCTGGCTTCCGGCGTCACGTTGGGGCCCCAGACTCCGACCAGCGACAAGACGGTGGCCGCTGAGGGCAATAGCTTCAACATGGCCAACGCGACGCTGGTCAGCTACGGTGCCGGTTTGCGCTGGATCACGAAGATGGTGACCGGCACCGGCACCTGCAGCAACGCGTTCTTCGGCACCGACCCGGCACCGTTCGTTTACAAGTCCTGTGTTGCGGACACCGGGACTGTGACCCCGCCACCACCCGGGGTGACCTTGGCCGTGGAAGGGGGCACCTTCACGGTGGCGACTGCGACCGTCGTCAGCTACGGCGCCGATACGCGCTGGGTGCAGAAGACAGTCACGGGGACGGCGTCCTGCACGAACGCCTTCTTCGGCACGGACCCGGCGCCGGGCACGCTGAAATCCTGCATGGCGCCGGCAGGCACTCCGCCGCCGCCGCCGCCTCCTCCGCCGCCGCCTCCGCCCACAGGGCCAACGCTGGCCGTCGAAGGAGGTACTTTCACCGTGGCGACCGCCATCATGGTCAGCTATGGCGCCGACACGCGCTGGGTGCAGAAGACAGTCACGGGGACGGCGTCCTGCACGAACGCCTTCTTCGGCACGGACCCGGCGCCGGGCACGCTGAAATCCTGCGTGGCGCCGGCAGGCACTCCGCCACCGCCGCCACCGCCGCCACCGCCTCCGCCCACAGGGCCAACTCTGGCCGTCGAAGGAGGTACTTTCACTGTGTCGACCGCCACCATGGTCAGCTACGGCGCCGATACGCGCTGGGTGCAGCGGACAGTCACGGGGACGGTGGCTTGCACGAACGCCTTCTTCGGCACGGACCCGGCGCCGTTCGTCGTCAAACAGTGCGTCGCCACATCGTGAGTTCCCCACCCAGACCACGAAGACCGACGCCTTGAGTCGAGGATTCGGTGACCATGAGTTCGCTAATTTCCTCGAGCACCTCGTCGCCGGGGCGGGGAGGAGCTTGGCTGCGCCAGCTCTTGGGCCCTGGTTTACGGGATCAAATTGCCGTTTGTGATCGTTCCAACGGTGCCAGTCAGCTGCACGAAAAAGTCAGCATTGTCGAATTGACTGGTGTCGCTCCCTGTGTTCTGGAACAAGTAGGTACCAGCAGCCGAGCCCGTCTGGATGGTGATGAGGTAGCTTTGCCCAGTATTGTTCAGCACGATCGACAGTCCGCTGCCAATGGTGCTCAGATAATCGGCAGTGGCCGCATAGCCGATGATAAAAGTTCCTACGGTGGCCGCAGCAACCCCGGTCTTGAAGTAGTCGGTGCCCGTCGCGTTGAAGTTCCCCACCAAGTCCACGCTGGTCCTGTTTGACATATCAGGACCCATCGCGATGATGGTTTCTGACCCCAAACCACTGGTCTGAAGGTTGATCTGGTCGACGCCGGGACTGCCGGTGATGGTCGTACTTGCGCTGCTGGAGCCGAGCAAATTCAAGGTCTGGCCGCCTGATCCCAACTTGATGGTGTTATCGCCCATGGACTTTGTGTAGTTCAGGATGACGCCCGCCCCATCGACATTGGTAAAGGCCGCGGTTCCGGTGCTGCCCGCCACATTGATGATTTCAATGTTGCTGACCTTGGTGCGGAGGTCGATCGACTGCGTTGCAGTCGTACCGATACTCAGTGTGTCCGTGCCATTGCCACCATCGACCGAGTTCAGGAAGTTGACGAATTGGTTCGCAGTGAAATTGAAAGTGTCAGCGCCGGTGCCGCCCATGACCGACACGGCGAAATCCGCCGATGTGAAGTTATTCGTCCCGTTGGCCAGGTTGTAATTCTCGATGGACGGGAGCGCAGTGAAAGCACCAGCTGACGCCAAATTGACGGTTTCAATGCCCGCCGCAGCGACGGAGCCAGTGAACTGCGAAATCTGAGCCGGCGTCATGGTGACCGTCGCATTGTTGGCAAGCACCAGGTTCTCGAAGCCTGTCACGGTCGCACCAGCGATATGGGTGCCGTTGAACATATACAGCGTGTCGTTGACGCCAGTGCCCGACGTGAAAGCTCCCGTGTAGGTCTTGTTTTCCAGCGTCAAGCTGTTGTTGCCCGTGCCCAGGTTGACGGTGCCAGCCAGAAAAGTATTGCCTGTGTTGGCCAAGCTGACCGCATCATCACCGGTGCCGCCAACCACCGTGGTGATGCCCGAGGTCGCATTGGAAAACCCGATGGCGTTGGAGCCATTGGCAAGATTCAGCGCCTTGATATTGGAGAGCGTGCCGCCTGTCGTGCCATTGTTGATGCTGACGGTACCGGCAGTGGTGAGGGTCATCACGTCGTGGTCGGCCGCGTTGCCATTGAAGGTCGAACCGCTCAGGCCGGCGATGGGGCCCGTGAACACGTCACCGGCCCCGAAGGTCCCGTTGTAAGTATTGCCGGCGGAGAAGATTGAAGTCGCACATGCCAGCGTGACATCGGTGATATTGCTTGCGCCCATCGTCCCGGCGCCATTGGTCACGGTGCAAGTCTGGTTGAGGGGCTGTGTACTGATCGTGACAGCGTATGGGGAGCCAAATGCCACTGAAACGGGAAACGCGAAGGAGCCATCGGCGCTGATCGTCAACAAGTCAACGCCGTTGTCGAGCAGCTCCAAGGTGCCCGCAAGGCCAGAGACCGTCCCCCCAACCTTGTAAGCGTTGATTGCACACACGACCGCCACGTTGCCCACAGGGCCCCCTATGGTCCCGGTGCCATTGCTGACCGAGCAGGTCTTGCCGATCGGCTGGGTGCGGACGGTGACGGCATAGCCAGAGCCATAGGCCACGGGCGCAGGGAAGGTAAAGGCCCCATTGGCGTTGATCGTCAACAAGTCACCACCGTTGTTGAGCAACTCCACGACACCCGTCAAGCCCGACACCATACCCCCGACCTGGTGGGCATCGAACGCACAAACGACGACCACCTTGTCCACGGGGGCGGTGTTCACCACCCCGCTGCCACTGCTCACCGAGCAGGTCTGACCAACCGGCTGGGTGGCCACTGTGACGGCATAGGCACTGCCCGGATTCACTGCCGTGGGGAACACGAAAAGGCCGTTGCTCGAAACCGTCAGTGTCTCGCCTCCACTGTTGCTGAGCACAACGGTGCCAACCAACGAGCGGATCGAGCCACCGATCTTCTGGCTCGTGGGCAAGATATCGAAGCTGCGCGTCCAGATCGCGGCGTTGCCCAATGTCGCGTTCTCCAGCGTGGCTTTGGAGGGATCAAGCGTGAGCGTAAGGGTCTGGCCGGCCTCGCAGTTGCCGCCGCTCAAGCGCACCGTGACCACCATGCGCGCTTCATCGAGTGAGATGACAGGTGCTGGCGCCTGGGTGCAAGTGCCCCCCACCACAAAGAAATCCGTGGTCACGCGGCTGACGCGCGCGCTGAACGTTGCCATGACATGCGCCGGCCGCGTCGCGCCTTGCGCGTCATCGGTGATCTGGACGCTTGCCACACCCGGCGCGGGAGTCACCGGAAAAAACCGCTGCAGGTCAGCGGAGTCGCCCCCGCCGCAGGCACCAAGAGCGAGGAGGAATGCCACCAGGGCAAACTGTCCGAGCCGGTTCCAACCGAAAACCATGAGATGTTCCTTGCGACAAAAAAAAGCGCCGGGGTCCGGCGTATCAATTTGTATCACATTGGTCAGGCACCTGGACAGGGTGTGGAGCACGACATCTCAGCCGATGCGCTCGCAAGGAGGTGAGTCTTCAGCCTGAGGAAACTAGATGCTGGCGGCCCGATCGGTTTTGAGTTCGGGATCCGGTCGTCACGTGTCGCTTTGCTCGGCAACTGCATCACCGAAACGCCGCTTCTCAGTCAGCAAATCACCTAGGTTCGATGCCCACCCCAAGCCGCCCGAGACCGAACCGCTGGGGGAATTCATGACGATGTGGGACGAGATCGAGAAGGTGAAGCTCGACGGCGCGGCGGAACGACTCGAGCGGATTGCGTCCGACCTCGCGTTGCTGAAAGACAAGGACCACGCCGAATACCTGCAGCTGCGCGACGCCTTGCGGCGAGCGCTGAAGCAAACGGATTGAACGCCGCCGGCGCTTAGCGCCAGCTGCTTGCCCTCGTGAACGATCAGCTGCGCGTCGCGCTTGAGGGCATCGACCACCTGCAGCGTCTGGTGGCGGGCCTGCTCGATGGGGCTGGGCACGCCGTCGGGCGCGATCAGCCAGTCGCCCCGGCTCGCCTCTTGGATGGTGTCGAGGCGTCAGTCCTTGGTCTGCAGGATCAGCAGGCCACGGCGCGGGTGCAGCACCACGAAGTCGGGGTGGCACTGCTTGGGGCCGATGGGCACGTCGAACCAGAGCAGGTAGTCGCCATCGAGCTTCTGCTGCAGGCGCTCCGCGAGGCGGCGCTCGCCGGAGAGGTCGTGCGGGCAACGCAGGTGCTTAGGGCGGGGAGGAGGACGGCCATGGGGCTCCGAAGGTGATGAGCTGGGCGTCATGGCGTTGTCGAGTCCTGGCTGGGCGCGCCTTCGCGATCAATCAGGCAGGAACTGTGCAATATGTCCGACCTGCGAGTAGGATGCGTTCGCCTCTGTCAGTCGACGCCTCTGCGCAGCACCTGCAGTCGCGCGACGCACAACGCCACGCTTCCGTGCTGGCGCCATACGAATTGATTGCGTGATCGCAGGCGATCTCGATTGATGCAGCCAGTTCCACGACGGCCTGGGCATTGAGCAAAGTCCCTTGTGGCTTGAAGCGTTTTTCGCTGCCGCCATCAACCCCCGGGACGGCTCTCCGAACGTCGCGTCGACTCACCTCCTCTCCACCACTGTGGGCGGGGAAGATTTCCCGCGCAAGCATGACTCAGTGCGGTTCACCGTGGCCTCGCCCTTCTGCCGGATCTGTCATTCAGCGACACTTCGAGCTCTTCCGAATCAACCGAGAGTCACGCGTTCGAAAATATATGAACAAACTGAATAGAAGCCACGCCGACAAGAATTCCCGCTTCGGGCTTCGGCCAAAGCAAACCGCCGCGTCCCTACCGGAGACATCACGCCAACTCCAAGCCGCACTTTTCGACAGCGAATGCCCCATCTTCCTTGATACAAATATTCTGATCTGGAGCTTCGGACTAAATGAGAGTGCGTCTGCAGCTTGGCAGAAGTGGTTGTTTTGGCTCGGCGATCGACTGACAGTACCGGCTTGGGTCGTGCACGAATACAACCAACTTAGCGGCAATCCGGAGATTTCTAATCCGTACAAAGGGCTTCCCCGCAAGCTAAAGGTCGTCTTCGACGAACTGATTGGAAGCGCAGCTCGCGCACTGGACAGCGGTTCCGCGACCTCGCTCAACTGCAGTTCCAAGGTGGACTTGGAACGACGCTTGACCGCATCAACGGACTTCGTTTTGCGCGTCGGCGAGGCAGTGTCCAAGAGCGATCGAGGTCATCGGATGGAGCTTCTGAAGTTCTACGAAACCCTGCTTGCAGAGCGATCGCGTTCCGCAGACATTCACGCCCTGGGCCGAGCAGCCCATGCGGAGTTCGACGCTCGTAGTGCGCTCCGCCTTTCTCCAGGCGGAGAGGATGCAGGCAAGCCAGAGAACCATTGCGGCGACCTCATCATCTGGAACGAACTCCTGGCGCATTGCGTCGAGGCGGGGCAATCCAAAGCACTGCTTGTAAGCAACGATGTCAAGCCGGATTGGTGCTATACGCCTCAACGGCTCGTTCTGGAAGGCGGCAAGGAAATTCCATGGTCCGACAGCGCGGCGAGGGGACTGCGGCTTCCCAACCCCGATCTGATAGCAGAGTTTCGCGCGCACACCGGAGGCGAGGGTCTTGTGCTGGCATCCATTGTGCAGATCATCGAAGCGTTGGCCTCCACGACCAACAATACCGCCGGCTCTGCAGATTTCAGTGTTCTGGCTCAGGCGATTCGCGCGGACCGAACACCCACCGATCAAGCCGTTGATTGGTTTCTTGAGAACCCAGGCCCTTACAGTGAAGCGATGCACCGCGTAGCCGCATGGGAAATTTCTCCGGATGAAGTGGACCAGGAGAATTTTGAAGAGTGGTGCCGGCGACAGATGGGAGACGCAGGTTTCCGTCTCGATCAGGTCAACTGGACGACCGTCTTTTGCGCTCTCTTTATCTAGACCAGCGGTCTCAATGTTGAGTAGACGTAGCCAGTCGCCGCCAACTCAAGCTGCTGCGTGAGCCCATTGACGGAGGCCAGTGGTCGAGACTAGGAGACGGCCTCGGCGACGAGAACAGGATGCCCGTGGATGCGAGCCAATCGCACTTCGTGGATGCTTCCGACCTCCCCCCAGAAGAAATCATCCGCATGCTTTCCCGTGAGCGCTGTTTCGTAGCGAAAGGGGGTGAGCATAGCAACAAGCAGTTTTTCTTTGAATTCAAGCCAGCCGCTCACAACGCGCCGCGAGAGCGTGATGTCGGCTCGGCTTTCCTTTGGATCGCCCAATGTTGTTTTAGGGGTGACAACGACAATGTCATCAAGAGAAAAGAAGAGATCAAGCAAGACGCTAGCCCCATCGCGTGGGTTTTTGATTGCGACGATCACGTTCATCGCTCTCTTGGCGACAAAGTCCCAGTGCGCCTCGAAGGTGACCCTGAGCGTTTCGCCCGCGAACTCCACTTTTCTCACCAGCCTCGAGCTAACAAACGTGATGCGAGTCTTTGTCACGCGAGCCCATCCAATCCATCCAAGTCGAGGAATCACGCAAAGATAGCGTTCAGTCTTGCTCAAATGAATTTTTTGACCATCTAACGTCCAATCGGTGAAGTTTCTGCCGCTAGGGGCAATCAAGGAACGGAGGTTCTGAAATTCTCCTGTTGCCGCGAGTACCGCCTCAACACGATCAGATGATTGAGGTGCCTTGGACAGCGCGAGGGGCAGAGGCGGAAGACGTCGCACTGGTCCCAGCGCTTCGTGAACTTCCCGCAACTCCCTCACCCGTTCCTCGCGCTCGCGATGTCGCTCTCTCACTTGCTCATTTGCAGAGCGGATTGCTGCGCGCAGCTTCTTTGCGACGGCCTCAGCGGCAGCCACTGCCTCCTCCATGTTCTCGATCTGTGCCATCGTCACAAGTTCGGAGCCGTGAACCCAAGCCGCCAACTTCTGTTCGACCCGGTGTAGCGAAGGTGGGTCCGTTAGCGCGACGCTAGCCTCCTTGTTCCGGGTCCCACCATGAGTCAAGTTCTGACTACCCACACTGGCAAAAACACCCGGAACCAACACGATCTTTGCGTGTAGCCGTGGGACGTGAAAGACGCTGTGCCCGTTTTCGATACAACGCCTCAATGCGCCAAGATCTGATGCGCGCTGGATGAATAGCTCGGCATCGAAACAGGTGTAGATGGTCGCAGCGCCTCTACGTACCTCCGACAACGTTTGGATCACGAGGCCAGTGATGTATGGCGAAGCGATGAAGATACGCGGGACGTCGTTGTGCGCTTCCTTCCGCCAACGTGAAGCAATGTCGGCCAAGTAGAGCCGCCCTTGCAGGGCCGCCGACCGACTCATCTGCAAGTCGCTCCAAATCGATCGCAACATTTACTTTTCATCGGTCGATGTGAGTCTGACGTCCAACGGTGGCCTAGAGATCGCCGGACTTGGTCGATGTCGCACGGGAGCGCTACGCCTGATCGCGGCAACACCGATCACGGCCGGCAGGGCGATGCAAGGAATCGAGCAGACTTTACTCCTTAAGCCAAGTCTTTTTGATGCCGGCGAAATCGAGCTTCTTCCACTCATCCTTCCAGAGCTGGTAGTACGGAATGTCAGTAGATGATGGGGCCGGGCTGCAAGGCGCGATTTTGACCAGCGAGGGCATGACGACCGCTTCACCGATAAGCAACGCCTCGCCCGCACCCAACGTGGGCAACTTCTCGCATAGGTTGCCGAGCGTGTCAGGCAGCAGGCGTGATACGTAGCTTTGGTCGCTCGGGTTAGTCAGTCGCATGGCCAGGAAGTTTGCACACTGCGAGAAGATCGTCTCGGAAATCTCTGATGGGCGTTGGCTTGAAAGCAGCAGAGTGACGCCGTACTTTCGCCCTTCCTTGGCGATTCGTTCAATCGAAAACTTCGAAGCCCGAAACTTGGCAAGATCGCTGTTCGGCACGTACTTGTGCGCTTCTTCGTAGACCAAGAGGATCGGAGCATCGTTGTTGATTGACTCCCCTGCCGCACTCCGCATCACTTTGTAGTGGTAGCCATACTCGAACAGAATTCTGGAGATCAGCGAAACGGTGATACTGAGCACCTCGAACGGCACGCCACTGAGGTCGACCACGGTAACGTTGGATTGCGTGGCCCCGTAGCCGATAAGGCTCATCAGGGTGCCCTCAAGCGTCGCTGTATCTGCCGCTTTGCCGAAGAGGAATTGAAGTCGGTCCTGGGCGACCTTAGATTCGAAGCGCGTGAAGAACTTGTCGAGTGACTTGTCCGCGTAGCTGCCGCCGGTGATGCTCTGAGCCTTTGTCGGGTGGAAGGTGAGTCGCTTCTCGAAATAGAGGTCCAGCCGCTGATCCGCATTCAGCTCCAGTCCGTGGGATGGGTCCGTCTTGCCTTCAGCGAGGAGCGTGTATGTGCCATCCATCACCATGTACCGCGCCTCATTCTTCGAGTTCACGGTTTCGTTCTTGATGTTGTACAGCGCGTTCAGGACCTGATGGATATCGAACTTCACGGGGCTGTCGTAAAAGACGAACTTTGCCCCCTTGTTGTGCCTCTTCTTGTTTTCAGTGACTAGCTGCCGAAAAACGGCGGACTGGTTGTAGTTGTCGCGCTCGCCTGTGTCTAGCAGCACCTCTTCGAGCTCTTCGCTATTGAGTAGCCAATAGGGAAGGGTCAGGGTGCTCGCATCCAGAAAATTTGCGCTCGGGAACGCTGATTTGTATTCGGAATGGATGTCAAAGATGACGACGTGCGAATTGTTTAGTGCAAACTCGCCGCTCTTCGATTCGACAGCGGACTGAATAATTCTTGCGATTGTGTGCGACTTGCCCGCACCCGTCGAGCCGACCACTGCAAGGTGCTTATTGAAGAATCGATCCCCATCCACCGGCACCTGAATCTTGGCGTTTGATACCAGCGAACTGAAGACAAACTTCTTGGCAGGCTCGACAGACTCCTCGAAGATCTTCTTGATGTCGTCCTCGGTGGCTGGAGCCACCCCGGTGGGCGGAATGGTGAGCGTGTCGCCGCCCCGGACGAACTTTCCATCGACAATGATGCCGAGTGGCAGCGCCTCAATGATATGGCGCCGCTCAGCCTTATCGGTGACTTCAATACAGAAGTTTTCGATGATCGCTATCAGCGCGCAATCTTCACTATCGGTGATCCGCAGATAGGAACCGACCTTGATGCTTTTTCCATCAGAAAACGCTGCGATGTCGCTTACCGAGATCTTTACTCTATCCGGGAAAATCGCAATGACCTCGGCCTTGATTTCGCTTGTATCACTCATGCTTGCATGACCTCTTGAATAAAATAGGAGCTGCTACACTTGATCGGGTGAAATGCGCCTCCTTTGGGGACGAGTGCATCTTCCAGTTGAGTCGTCTTGTACAGGTCGTAGATTTCAATAAATGAGCCTGTGATGGCCGTGACGGCCGGTGCCAACTGATCTTCTGCTGGAATGAATTTGATCCGCCAGAGGTTTTCCTTCACGGGATCAGAGGCGAGCAAAGCAGCCGAGAATTCGGCTCCATGGAAAGGATAGCCGTCGTTAAACTTGACCCCCTTCTTCCAAAGGCTCGCCTTCAGATCGATCAATTCCGACGGCGCGATGCCTCGCAGCAGGACGTAGGGTGAGAATCTGTCCTGCGGCGGCGTTCTTGCGAGCTCCTTGTGCGAGAAGAATTCGCCAAGGTTGGCAAGCATCTTCGCCGTTTTGAGCACATCAAATTCACCCTGCATATCAATCACAAAAATCCGCGACGCCTTGGGCATTTTTGTGGTGTTGAATTTGAAGTGCTTTCGGCGAATCAGTTTCGCGTAATAGTCAGCGCCGAACTTCTGCTGCAACCAAGAGCTGAAAACGACTTCCTTGCGATCAATTTCTTTCAAGAATCGTTCGCGTGTTATCCTGCGCTTGGCCTCTTCGGCTTCTACGGCCAAGCCCTGGATAACATTGATTGCGCTAGGGTAATAGAAAATTTCTGCATCTACAGTAGAGCACCCCGAAATCTCTGAAGCCAGAAGATTGACGAGCTTTTTTTGCTGCTCTTCGTAGGACGGGGCATTTACATCGATATCAAGCAAATCCCGAAAAGCGACAAGCTGCGCGGCGGTGATTTTCAGTTCCTCATGGACCTTGTGCTGCACTTTTTCCTTGGCAAACGTTAAAAAGTTTTCCTTCAGAAACTCTTCGGTAAGAGGTAGCACAAGCTTGCTCTGCCCACCCTTATAGTGCCCGTAAAGCCTATATCTGTGGATTTGATCCGTCGGGCACCCGTGCGCATGGAAGTGCCTAAGCATGAGAATCACTGCTTCTTTGATCACCGAGTGGTTGTATTCAGTACCCTCGTAGTATTTGCATTGCATCAACTCGCTGTCGTCCCCATCGTCAAGGTCGATATCTTCAATACCCTCGACAGTCACGGCTGCATGTTTAGACGCTTCGAGCAGGCGCACGATTGTCTGGTCGAACTGGTAAAAGTATCCTTTGATGGTTGCCGTAGCGCTGCGATCAGTCACAGTTGGTTCCTCTTCTAAAGGGCAGCAGCTCTATATCCGAGGCTGCGCAGGGCAACACTCAGGTCCTGCCATGCCTGCGGGTGGCCATTGAGAATCAGGGTTTGGTGACGGGCCGCGGCGTCGTAGAGCACGCGCTTCATCTGCCCGCGACAGCGCTGGCGGTCACGCTGCATCGACATATCGTAACAAATGGAAACCACGGCGCGGAGGCCAGCGGAGGCCAGCGGAGGCCAGCGGAGGCCAGCGGAGGCCACGTTGCCAGGAAGCGACAGCGCCGGCTGTCTTCCATGTAGGCATCACCGATCAATCAAAGGCGGACCGCCTAACGCGCCCACTTATTTCGCGTGTTGAACGTCAGCAATGCGCCGGCTAGATCGACGCAGTGAAAGTCAGCAATGCTGACTGACCGCGTGCTCGCTACGTGTGGCGAATGCCCGCAGTCTTGAGCAGACCATCGGAGCCGCGCTCCCCTCGAGCCCCGTCCACCTCACGACCGATCTACCGACTCGCCTTCATCCTCTCCCGCACCCCAATGATCGTCCCCCTCAACGCCTGCAGCTGCCGCTGCATATCCGCATTGAGCACAGTCACCAGCCCCCGCAGTTCATCCGGCTCGATGTGAAACTCCTCGATCCCGTCCAACGGAGGAATTCGAGGCGACAGAAAGCTCTGCAGGCACTCGTACGCCCGGTGCGAATCAGCCAGATTGAAGAACGCATCCTCGACCTCCGAGAAATACGTGAGTGCCGACTCGTTCGGGTCTGAAGACTGTGGCGCTGTTGGCGCCTCTTTTTTGGCGACTGGCACGCGACGCCGCTTCGCAGCAAGCGTTGCGGGTTTGACGGACTTTGAGACCTTTGAGGAATGCGCGAGTGCGCGAGCAGACATAGCCATTTTTTCGGCCTCCCAGTGAATGCAACTTGCCTCACCCGCCGCATCCGCGATGAAACGGACGCGGCAGCCCGAACGGACTTGAAGACTTCATGCGGCCCAGGCGGCCGCGTGAAGCTACCAAGCCCTCACCCCCTTCAGTGCATCACCTTCCGCGCCGCACGAATCGCCTCTTCCACCGTCTGGACGCGCCGCCCCATCTCTGCATTGACCAACTCCATCAAGGCCGTCAACTCACGGGGCTCGACAAGAAGCCGCTCGACGTTCCGCGTGTTGAGCGACGCCAGGAAATTCTGTACACAGTCGTAGGCGCGATGCGTCCAGCGCAAGTTGTAGAACGCGTCTTCGACGAGCAACGCCGCCGAGATGATGGTCCTCTTCTTGGCGTGCTTCTTGGTTTCGGCGCCTTTTGCTGGGTCGTCACCAGCGGCCTTGCGTTTGGTGGTTTTTGACTTGGCGGATGTCGTCTCCGCCGTGCGAACGGTCTTAGCCATTTTTGGTCTCCCTGACTGCGGTTGCTGAAACCGCCGCCCACTCGAAGGAGAGGCGGCGGCTCGAACGGGTTGGAAGACCGGAGAAGACTCTTACGAAGAAAACCGGCAGGGCTCGCGCCCTCCCGCCCGAGCCGCCTAAAAAGGGGCACGCGCGGCGAGAAGCCGCAGGCCAAAAAGGCAACTGCGGCTTCCGCCGTAAAAGTCTTCTAGACGGGCTTCCAAACCCGATCGCGCCCTTTTTCGACGCGACTCGCGCAGTATGCCAGCGCTACTGCGTTTGGCGCACGCTATCCAGCGTGCGAATCGTCTGCCCTTCAGTCGAAGAAACCGGGACGCACCCAACGCCGGGCACGAACCCCGGCAGGCCTCACGCCTTCCGCACGAACTCCGACTTCAGCTTCATCGCCCCGATGCCGTCGATCTTGCAATCGATGTCATGGTCGCCATCGATCAGCCGGATGTTCTTCACCTTGGTGCCGACCTTCACCACCAGCGACGAGCCCTTGACCTTGAGGTCCTTGATGACGGTGATGGTGTCGCCTTCGTTCAGCACGTTGCCGACCGAGTCCTTGATCACCCTGCTGTCATCGGCCGCACCTTCGGCGGCAGCGGCCACCGCGGGCCATTCGTGGCCGCATTCGGGGCAGACCAGGTTCAAGCCGTCCTCGTAGGAATACTCGGAATTGCATTGGGGACAGGGCGCTAGGTTGCTCACGGCGGAGGTCTTGTTCGTATCAGGTTGGGGGGGCTGGATCATAGTTTCCTTCATGACGTCGCCGCCCGATTACCGCGAGCGCGGCCGTGTGACGGTGAGGGAAGCCAGTCGCGTTGCTGCATCGCTCCGACCAGGGAAGGGGCAGCCCACTTCTGCTGTAGCCTCGGGGGATGGCGCAGACTTTCACTTCGTTGTCCGCCCCTCAGGTCATGCTGTGGGGCGTTCTTTTTTTCGGTGGCATCTACCTCGGCTTCGGCGGCCTGACGTGGCTGCTGACGAAGCGCTTGCTGCCGGCGCTGGGTGTCGGGCGCGAGCTCGATCCGCGGCCGCTGCAGCCGGGGCAGTTGCGGCGCGAGCTGAGGCAGTCGGGGGAGTCGGTGCTGATCTTCGGGCTGGGCATGGTGTTTCCGTGGGGGCTGCTGCAGCTGGGCTGGGCGCGGCTCGACGGCGATGCGACGTGGCGGCAGATCGTCGTCGAGATCCTCGTGCTCGCGGTCTGGAACGACGTGCATTTCTGGATCAACCACCGGCTGCTGCACACGCGCTGGCTGCGGCGCTTTCACGGGCCGCACCACCGCTCGTTCGTGACCACGCCGTGGGCGACCTACAGCTTCCATCCCGTCGAGGCGCTGATGCTCGGCAACGTGATCCTGCTGCCGATGGTGGTGCACGACTTCAGCTTCTGGTCGCTGGCGGCGGTGCCGGTGTTCAGCCTGTTCTTCAACTGCATCGGGCATTCGAATTACGACTTCTTCACGGGCGTGTCATACGGCCACTGGTTCGCGGCGAGCCGCCGACACCATCTGCACCATGCCCTGCACAACGGCAACTACGGCTTCCAGTTCACGTTCATGGACCGGCTGTTCAGGACGCGCATCGCGGCCGACGCGGCCGAGCCGGTGCTTCAGGCGTTCCGAAAAAAGCATGCCGCAGCGACGGCCTGACGACGCCAGCCGTCGCCGGCCGGGGTTGCGCCACTGGCGCGACTGGCAGAGCCTGGCCTACCTCGCCGCCTTGCCCGCACTGGCGGCCTGGCAATGGCTCCACGGCTTCAACGCGCTGCTGTACGGGCTGATGCTGTTCCTGACGCTCGGCGTCGGCGTGATCCATCACAACCATGTGCACCTGCGCATGTGGCGCAGTCGGCGCATGAATCGGCTGACGGACTTCTGGATCACGCTGCTGCAGGGCCACCCGACCTTCGTGTTCTGGCCAGCGCACGTGGCCAACCACCATCGCCACCGGCACGGTCCGAAGGATGTGGCGCGCACCTACCGCTTCGGCGGCGACACCAACCACCTGTGGGGCTATCTGCTGCATCCGTTCCAGGCGGTATGGGTGCTGATGCCGGTGTTCTTCGCATGGCTCGCGCGGCTGCAGCAGCACCGGCGCGGCGCATGGCGCTACTGCATGGCGCAGTACGCGCTGTGGCTGGGCAGCTGGGCGGTGCTGCTGGCACTCGACTGGCGCAAGGCCTTGGTCTTCGTGATCGTGCCGCAGTTGCACGGACTGCACTGGCTGCTGGCAACCAACTACCTGCAGCACGCCCATGCAGATGGCCGCAAGTCCGTGCGTACGGCCGCGCCGAAGGAGGCGCACGGCGATACCCCCGGTAGCCGGCTGAACTACGCCCGCAATTTCGAGGGGCTGGTGAACCCCTTGCTGTTCAACATCGGCCTGCACACTGCGCACCACGAGCACCCGCATGCCCATTGGTCCGAGCTCACGCACCTGCATCGCACGCGTTATCGCGCGCTGGTGGACCCCGTGCTCAACGAGGGTGGACTGGTGCCGTACATGGTGCGCGTGTTCGTGCTGGGGGCCGTGTGGCCGCGTTTTCGCAGCCGCCCGCTGATGCCTCCCGATTCTTCCTTCACCTGAACCATGCCCGTCTCATTCCAACGCGTCTACCTCGAAAGCGCCGGCTACTTCATGCCGGGCGAGCCCATTCCCAACGACCGCATGGACGCGTACATCGCGCCGCTCAATCGCATGTCGGAGCGCATCAAGCGGCGCATCCTGGCGGAGAACGGGATCCTCACGCGGCACTACGCCATCGACGCGGAGGGCGTGACCCTGCACACCAACGCGCAGCTGGCTGCTGGCGCGATCCGCGACTGCCTGCGGCGGGGCGGAGCGGAGCTGTCGCGCGTGTCGCTGCTGGCGAGCGGCTCCTCGGGCGGCGACGCGCTGATGCCAGGTTTCGCCAACATGATCCAGGGTGAACTGGCGGCGCAGCCGATGGAAACGCATTCGGTGCACGGCATCTGCGCGGCGGGCGTTTCGGCGATTCAGGCCGCCGCGCAAGGCATCGAGCTGGGCGCGCACCGCTCGGCGATGGCGGTGGCGAGCGAGATGCCGTCGCGCCTCTTCAAGCGCTCGCGCTTCGCGGCGCGCGGCTATGAAACCGACTTCGACTCCCATTTCCTGCGCTGGATGCTGTCGGATGGCGCGGGCGCCTTGCTGCTGTCTGACGGCACGCCCATGCTGGCCGGCGCGCCGGGGCTGCGCCTGAAGCTGAAGTGGGTGCACCAGCGTGCCTTTTCGGGCGACTACCCGGTCTGCATGCAGCTGGGCCTGACCGAAGACCGCGCGCGCGGGCATCTCGATTTCGGCTCCTGGGCCGAGGCCGAGGCGGCGGGCGCCTTGTCGCTGCGGCAGGACATCCGCCTGCTGCCGCACCTGTTCGACATCGGCATCCACGAATACGCGGGGCTGGTGCGCGACGGCTGGGTCGATCCGAAGCGGGTCGATCACTTCCTGTGCCACTACTCGTCGGAGAAGTTCATCCCGGTGGTCGAGGACCTGATGGCCAAGGCGGATCTGTCGATACCGCGCGAGCGCTGGTGGAGCAACCTCGCATGGCGCGGCAATACGGGGGCGGCGTCGATCCTCGTGATGCTGGCCGAGTTCCTGCATACCAAGACGCTGAAGCCTGGCGAGCAGATCTTCTGCTACGTGCCCGAGTCGGGGCGCTTCATGGCGGCGTACATGCTGCTCGAAGTCGAGGCGGCCGATGCGGCTCCCGTGGCGGTGGCTCCCCGCGCGGCGGCGGCGCCCGACGACGATCTGGTGATCGCCCCGCCGCACGACCCGGCCGCAGCGCCCGAAGGCCTCGGCGCCTTGCTGACAGAGCTGGCCGCCATCTGGCACGACTACCGCTCCTGCGTCTGGCGCACGCCGCTCGTCCGCCAGATCCGCGAGCGCCGCTTCGCCGTGCCCGACTACCTGAACTGGATGGAGCAGTGGGTGCCGCAGGTGCGTGAAGGCAGCCTGTGGATGCGCGAAGGCGCTGCCTCGCTGAGCGAGCCCTACCAGATGCTGGCCTCGCTGATCGGCGTGCACGCAGGCGAGGAGCAGAACGACTTCAACATCCTCTTTGGCGACTACCGCAAGGCCGGCGGCGCGGTCGAAAAGATCGAAGACCTGCGCCGCAACCCCGGCGGCGAAGCGCTCAATGCCTATTTGCACGGCCTGGCCGCCACGCGGGACCCGATCGGCCTGCTCGGGGCGATCTACATCATCGAGGGTACGGGCCAGCGCATCGTGCCGGCGCTGTTGCCGCTGCTGAAGGCCAGCCTGAAGCTGCCGCCCGATGCCTTCCGCTTTCTCGAATACCACGGCCACAACGACGAGCAGCACCTGAGCCGCTGGCTCGCGGCGGTCGAGATGGTGATGGCCGTCGAAGGGCAGGCGCGCGCCGCCCGCCAGATCATCGACACCGCGCGCCACACGGCGGCCCTGTACCTGATGCAGTTCCAAAACGTCACTGAGCGAATGCCCCATGGATCGAACACCTGATTTCCTGACGCAGGCGCACGACGAGCGCGACCCCAGTCCCTGGCTGGCGCTGTATCTCGACCAGAGCACGCCGCTGCCCGACAAGGTCAAGGCCGCATGGCTGGCCGATTCGAGTTCGGGCTCGCGGCAATACCTGTTGCCGTTCCTGCGGCCGATCGCGCGGCTGACGATCATCCTGATCCAGATCGTGAAGGTGTTCCTGCCGCGCAACTGGTCGCACTCGATGCTGCTGCACCGGTTCCTGGCCTGGGGGCTGAAGCGCTTCGTCTCGCCGGAGGCCAACTGGCTGATCCTTCGGCACTTTCACCTGGGCTCGCAGGTGCTGGCCTTCATCGGGCGGAATTCGCCGGTTCCGGTGGCCACCCACCCGCTGGAGCCGGCCGACATCGACGCGCTGAAGGACGAGACGTTCCTGAAGCACGACCTGAATCTCTTCAACTTCGTGATCCGGCTGAACAAGGCGCTGCGCGACAAGGGCTTGGCGCTTTGCAAGGCGGAAAAGGTCGATTTCTCGATGATCAGGGAGCCGGGGCTGCGCCTGGAAGACATGCCACGGGGCAGGCTGAATTTTCTGGATCTGCAGAGCGCCATCGAACTGTTCACGCCGCTCTACCAGCTGATGCTCACCGACAACGATTTCTGGCGCGCGGCCAATTCGCTGCAGCTGGACGAAACCATCGGCATCTACACGGCGACGATCCTGGCGGCGCCCGAACATCTGATCCTGGTCAACAACAAGCACCCGCTCGTGCCCCTGTCGACCCTGCGGGCAGGGTATCGGCTGGTGATCCACGGGCTGTCCACCGAGATGCTGCACAGCCTGCTCCGACGGATGCAGGCGGCGCAGAAAGCCGGGGAGACAGAGTGTTTCAGCGCCTCGGTGTCGGCGCCGATTGAATCCTGAGCCCGTCTTTTTCCAAACGGGCCGCGGCGCCCCTCAAGCCGGCTTGAACGGCAACGCCCGCACAGGCTTGCCCGTCAACGCCTGCACTTGCGCCTCTACGCTCTGCGGGTTGACCGCCAGGTTGCAGTGCACGCCCGCCGTCACTTGGTGCAATGTGGGGTGCCATCCTTCACCGAGGCTTCGACCACATACGCCACCTCGCGTCTACCAACACGAAAACGCCTGAGCTCGCGTGGGCGCTGCGGGGCAGCGGCTCGGCGTCGGCGAATGTACTCGCCGCTGTGCGAACGGTCTTAGCCAATTCTTTCTCCCTGACTGGCCAGCGTGGTCACGACGGAAGGTCCTTTTCGTGTCGGGATTGAAGCGCGTAAATCGTGGGCCGACCGCCATCGGAGACTTGCCTCACAAGAAATGGCGGGGGGCAACTTCAGAGAATTCTGAAGCCCGTTTCGATGCCCTCCATCGATAGACTTTCGCTCCAACGCGTGCGGGTGCCCACGGCGGGATTCGGACTTTCGCCCGGCTCGTCGGCAACACCACGTCAGACCTTCTGAAGTGGTCACGCTTGGCTCCCTGCCCTGGCTGCACCGCTATCGGCGAGACGCAGCAACCAGTAAATGACGGAAGACCGTCCGTCATTCACTCGGCCCAAGAACCACAACCTTAGAGAACGAAGAATGAGAATTTCAAGAGTCATCGCATGCTCGACGCTATTGGTCGCCCTTTTGTCTGGATGCGGCGGCGGCGGCGGGGGAACAGGTGGGCTACTCAGCGCACCCAGTTCAAACGATAGCGGCTTGAACACGATCGCCGAGGCAGTCATTCCTAGCGCTCCTGGCGCGGGATCAGGCGACGCTGGTACCGGCACGGATTCAGGTACGGAGGCGGGTGCGGGCACGGATCAAGGGACAGTGCCGGACACGGGCGCGCCGATTGCGCCGAACTCGGTCAGGCTGCAGAGCGACTCAGGCGACTACGTCGGCGGGGGCAAGCACTACGAATATTCGCGCGCCAACTCGTTGCTGACTCTCCAGGCGAAGGGGGGCCACCTGTCCGTCAGGGTCACCGGCGATGAAAGTTGGTTTGCCGATTTCGCGCTGCCCGCCGCGATGACCAAGGTGCAACCGGGCACCTACGCAAACCTTCTTCGTTACCCTTTCCACAACCCGGTCACCGGGGGGCTGAGTTGGTCCGGCGATGGCCGAGGTTGCAACAAACTCACAGGTTCGTTCACCGTCAGCAGCGTGAGCTACGTCGGCGACGTCCTCAAAGCAGTTGAACTGAGCTTCGAGCAGCATTGCGAAGGTCGCGCTCCCGCCTTGCATGGTCAGATTCATTGGAACGCCGACGACCTCTCCGTTGCGCTTGGCCCGGTCGATCCGCCTCCTGCGAGCTTGTGGGCGCCTGCCGCGGGCCAAACGCCGGCCACTGGCAACTATGTCTACATTTCGAGCGATCCGGGCGACTACATCGGCGGGGGCAAGACCTCCGTGTACACGCCGGATACTTCACTCGTGGGCGTGAGCGAGAGCGGAGGCCGTCTTTCGGTGCAGGCGGACGGCTGGTCCGGCACCTTCGTGACGATGAACTCGGTCACTCAACTTCAGCCGGGATACTACGGCGGCCTGAATCGCTACCCATTCAACAACCCAGCGACGGGGGGCCTGAATTGGTCGGGCATGGGTCGCGGATGCAACACACTTCGAGGCTGGTTTGTCGTCGACGCGGTCACCTACGTCGGCACGACCTTGAAGTCGATCGACCTGCGATTCGAACAGCACTGCGAAGGCCTCACACCTGCACTGCACGGCAAGGTTCATTGGGTGTTCTGACGCAGTCGTCGCGGAAGTCAGCCCTCGCCTCTTGCCCTCGACACGAGGCCGAAGGGCTCCTCGGAGCTCGGCGCCTGCGGGTTTTGCCGCAGCGCCCCCCTCAAGCCAGCTTGAAGGGCAACTCCCGCACAGGCTTGCCCGTCAACGCCGCCACCGCATTCGCAAACGCCGGCGCCAGCGGCGGCAAGCCCGGCTCGCCCATGCCGGTAGGCGCATCGGCGCTGGGCACGATGTGCACGGCGATCTGCGGCATGTCGGTGATGCGCGGCACGACGAAGTCCCCGAAGTTGCTCTGCTGCACCACCCCATCCTTCAGCGTGATCGCAGCCCCCGGCAGGCACATCGACAGCCCCATCACCGCCGCCCCCTGCACTTGCGCTTCCACGCTCTGCGGGTTGACCGCCAGGTTGCAGTGCACGCCCGCCGTCACTTGGTGCAATGTGGGCGTGCCGTCCTTCACCGAGGCTTCGACGACATAGGCCACCAC